>JAAOZZ010000319.1 GCA_012274175.1 Betaproteobacteria bacterium | reverse complement strand
CTTCCTGCCGTCGAAGTCGTAGAACTGCCGCACGCGGAAGCGGGTCCCGTTGGCGTTCTCGCGGATGCTGATCGCGCCGGGGGTTCCGACGAGGACCTCACCCTGGTTGAGGGCGTGGTTCTCGACATCCGCGTACGTGGCCGCGAGGCCCGGCGGATGCTTCCTGTAGAGCAGGGTCGCCAACGGGCATATCCTCTATTTTTGATCCATGGAGGATATGGCGGATATCCTCCGGAAGTCAAATCTAGAGGATATTCGGGGCGCCGGGACGCTCGCTCAGTTCTTCTGCGTCACGAATTTCGTCACCAGGTAGCCGTCGAACGTCTCGGTCCCGCCCTCGCTGCCGTAGCCGCTGTCCTTCACGCCGCCGAAGGGCGTTTCCGCGAGCGCGAACCCGAGGTGGTTGATGGTCACCATGCCCGACTCGAGCGCATCTCCCAGGCGCGTGGCGTTGCGCGTGGAGGTGGTGAAGGCGTAGGCCGCGAGCCCGTAGGGCAGGCTGTTCGCGCGCTCGATCGCCTCGTCCAGCGTCTTGAAGCGCTTGACTCCCATGATCGGGCCGAAGGGCTCCTGGGTCATGAGCTTCGAGTCGTCCGGCGCGTCGGCGACGACCGTCGGCTCGAAGAAGTTGCCCCGCCCGCCCATGGGATGTCCGCCCGCGAGGATCGTGGCGCCCCGCGCATCCGCGTCTTCCACGAAGCCCGCGATGGCGGGCACGCGCCGGCGATGGGCGAGGGGACCCATCTTCGTGTCCGCCTCCAGGCCCGGGCCCACCTTGAGCTTCGAGACTTTGTCGAGGAAGCGCGCGACGAACCGGTCGTAGGCCTTCTCCTGCACGTAGAAGCGCGTGGGCGAGACGCACACCTGCCCGGCGTTGCGGAATTTCGATGCGGCCATCATGTCGGCGGCGGCGTCCACGTCGGCGTCCTCGCACACGATCACCGGGGAGTGCCCGCCCAGCTCCATGGTGCACGGCTTCATGAGTGCGCCGGCCATGGCGGCCAGCTGCTTGCCCACGGGCACGGAGCCGGTGAACGAGATCTTGCGCACGATGGGCGAGTGGATGAGGTAGGTGGACACCTCGCTCGGAACGCCCCATACGAGGTTGAGGCATCCCGGCGGAAGCCCCGCGTCGTGGAAGAGCCGCGCCAGCGCCACCACCGCGCTGGGCGAATCTTCCGGCCCTTTCACGATGATCGTGCAGCCCGCGCCCAGCGCCGAGACCATCTTGCGGATCGCCTGGTTGAACGGAAAATTCCACGGCGAGAACGCGGCGCACACGCCGATCGGCTCCTTCAGCACGAGCTGGCGCACGCCCTCGGCGCGCGGCTGGATCACCCGGCCGTAGATCCGGCGGCACTCCTCCGCGGCCCATTCGGCGTGCTCCGAGCACGCGGTCACCTCGCCCACCGCCTCGGCGAGCGGCTTGCCCTGGTCGAGCGTGATGTTGCGGCCGATGTCGTTCGCGCGCTCCCGCGCGAGCTCGGCCACCTTGCGCAGGACGCGGCTGCGCTCCATGGGCGAGGACCTGCGCCACGACTGGAAGGCCTTCTGCGCGGCTGCGAGCGCGCGGTCCAGGTCCTCCTTCGAGGCGTGGGGGAGCTTGCCGATCACCTCGTCGGTGGCCGGGTTGAGGATGTCCTGCTCGCGGCGCCCGCCGCCCTTCAGGAACTCGCCGTCGATGTAGAGCGAGAGGTCTTCGTACATGGAGAGGAAACCTGGATGGGTGAATGGAGATGGATTCTAAACCGCGCGCGGGGCCCGGAAGCAGTCGACCGCGTGATCGTTCACCATCCCGACCGCCTGCATGAACGCATAGCAGATGGTGGGGCCCACGAAGCGGAAGCCGCGCTTGCGGAGTTCCCGGCTCATGCGCTCGCTCGCCTGCACCGCCTGCCGGTTGCCGGGGCCGCGCAGCGGCTTGCCGCCCACGAAAGCCCAGAGGAAGCGGTCGAAGCTGCCCAGCTCCTTCTGCACCGCGAGGAACGCCTTGGCGTTCTCGACCACCGCGGCGACCTTGAGCCGGTTCCTCACGATGCCCTCGTCCTGCAGCAGCGCGGAGATCCTGGACGGCGGGTAGCGCGCGATCTTGCGCGCGTCGAAGCGATCGAAGGCCTTGCGATAGGCTTCGCGCTTGCGCAGGACGGTGAGCCAGCTCAGTCCCGCCTGGGCGCCCTCGAGGTTCAGCATCTCGAAGAGCCGCCGATCGTCGTGCACGGGTACGCCCCACTCCTCGTCGTGGTAGGCGACGAGCAGCTCGTGGGTTTCGGCCCACTTGCATCGGGTCCTGGCCTTTGCCACGGCAACCCCCCTTGTGCCCCTAGCGTACGCGTGACCCCGAGCCCCGCCTACTTGCGCGGGGCGGTATGCGCCCTCACGTTGGCGGTATGAAGTCCCGCCTGCGTCCGAGCCCCCTCATGGTAGTGCTTGCCTTGCTGCACCTTTATGTCGGTGTGCGGCTCCTGGCGCCCTTCGACGGCACCGCCCGGATCGCGGGCGCCATCCTGCTCGCCGCCTGCCTCTGGTTGCTGCCCAAGGGCTTCCGGATCCGGGAGGACCGCGGTCCCCTGGCGGTGCTGCTCCCGTGGCTCACGCTGGGATTCTTTTCGTGGCTGCTGGTGCTCACAGCGGCCCGGGACGTGCTCCTGCTCGTATCGGCTGCGGTGATGTCGGCGCAATCCCACGGGGCCTGGACGCGCGACTCCGCCATCGCCGTCATGGCCCTCACGCCCGCGATCACGTTCGTCGGGTTCCTCATGGCGCGCCGCGTGGCGCGGGTGGTGGACGTGGTAATCCCGCTCGCCGGCCTCCACGCGTCCCTCGAAGGATTCACCATCGCCCAGATCAGCGACCTGCACGTGGGGCCCACCATCAAGCGCGCCTTCGTGGAATCGATCGTCGAGCGGGTCAACCTGCTGGGCGCCGACATGGTGGCGATCACGGGCGACATCGTCGACGGCGGCGTGCACGAGCTCGCGCGGCACACCGAGCCCCTGGCGCGGCTCGCGTCGCGCCACGGAACCTACGTGGTCACCGGCAACCACGAGTACTACTCGGGCGCCCACGCGTGGATCGGCGAGCTGCGCCGACTCGGCGCGCGCGTGCTGATCAACGAGCACGTGGTGCTCGACCACGACGGGGCGGCGCTCACGGTGGCGGGCGTGACGGACTACACCGCCCATCATTTCGATCCCTCCCACCGCAGCGATCCCCACGGCGCCGCCGCGGGCTCGCCCGTGGACGTGGTGAAGGTGCTCCTCGCCCACCAGCCGCGCTCCGCCCACGCTGCGGAGGACGCCGGCTACGACCTGCAGCTTTCGGGACACACCCACGGCGGACAGTTCTGGCCGTGGAATTTCCTCGTGCGGCTGCAGCAGCCGTTCACCGCGGGGCTCGAGCGCATCGGGCGCATGTGGATCTATGTCAGCCGCGGCACCGGATACTGGGGGCCGCCGATGCGCTTCGGCATTCCTTCGGAAATCACGCGCATCCGCCTGGTGCGGGCCTAGCCCTACCCTTCGCGGCGCCGCGCTGTCCCGATCGGCCACAGTCCCGCCATCGCGGGCACCGGCGAAGGCGCCGTCGCGCAATTCTCCATCCGCGAAAATCTCGGCCCCTACGCTTCCCGCAAGCCCGGCACCCCGGTGCCTTACTCCTATCGCATGGGGCTCGTGGGAACCTCGAGCCTGCAGATCGCGCCGGTGGCCGATCGCAACGAGATCCGCATCGCGTCCAACTGGCCCCATCCCTCGTTCGGCCCGGCGTGGTCCCCGGACGAGCTCAGCATCGCGTCCGGGGGCTTCGATGCGACGTGGCGGATCACGAGCGTGGCCACGGGCGGCCGGGCGAAGTGGGACGCGCTCGCCTCAGGGCGCAGGCTCCAGGGCGCGAGCGGCGCCGGCGTTTTCCTGTTCGACCCGGTGAACGTCTACACGCTTGCCTACCGCGCGACGCAATACGCGTTTCTCTTCGTGCTCTTCACGTTCTGCGCGCTCGCATTGACGGAAGTCCTCGCGGGCATCCGGCTGCACCCGGTGCAGTACGCGCTGGTGGGCTCGGCGGTCGCGATCTTCGTGGCGCTGTACGCCGCCCTCTACGAGATCCTCCAAAGCGAGGACAACGCGCTCCTGCTGGGCTCTCTCATGGTGTTCTTCCTGCTCGCCACGGCGATGATCGCCACCCGCAAGCTGGATTGGTCCGGGTTGTCGGGGCGCATGGCGGCATCCCGCGCCGCGTCCGCGTCCCCGTAGCATAATCATCGGGATGAGCGCGCCGTCCGACCTCCTGAAGACCCGCAGGCAGCAAGTCTTTCCGCGCCTCACGCCCGCGCAGATCGCGCGCCTGGAGCCCCACGGCCGGAAGTTCGCGATCCGCAAGGGCGACGTGCTGGCGCAACCCGGCGAGCGCAGCCGCCAGCTCGTGGTGGTCCTCTCGGGGAGCGTGGAAATCGTGCGCGCCGGCCTCGCGGGCGAGGAGCCGGTCGTGGTGCTCTGGCCCGGGCAGTTCTCCGGCGAGATGAGCACCCTGCGCGGCGTGGCGAGCCTCGTGCGCATCCGGGTCCGCGAAGACGGCGAGGCCCTCGCCATCGAGGCGGAGGCGCTGCGCGGCATCGTCCAGGACGACTACGAGCTGAGCGAGCTCCTGATGCGCGCGTTCATCCTGCGCCGGGTCGGGCTCATCGGTTCGCAGGGCGGCGACGTGATCCTCATCGGCTCGCGGCATTCGGCGGGCACGCTTCGCCTGCAGCAATTCCTCACCCGCAACGCCTATCCCTACGCGAACCTCGACGTCGAGCGGGATGCCTCGGTGCAGGAGCTGCTCGACCGCTTCCACGTGCACGTCGACGACGTGCCCATCGTGATCTGCCGCGGCGAGACGGTGCTGAAGAACCCCGGGATCCACGAGCTTGCCGAGTGCCTCGGCATGAATCCCCAGCTCGACGAGCAGCGGGTGCGCGACCTGCTCGTCATCGGCGCGGGCCCCGCCGGGCTCGCCGCCGCGGTCTACGGCGCTTCGGAAGGCCTCGATGTGCTCGTGATCGAGGCGAGCGCCCCGGGAGGCCAGGCGGGATCGAGCTCGAAGATCGAGAACTACCTCGGCTTTCCCACGGGCATCTCGGGACAGGCCCTCGCCGGCCGGGCGCTGGTGCAGGCGCAGAAGTTCGGCGCCGAGATCTCGATCGCCCGCAGCGCGCTCCGATTGCATTGCGACGATCGCCCCTACGGCGTGGAGATGAGCGACGGGCACACGGTGCGGGGACGCGCCGTCGTCATCGCCACCGGGGCGGAGTACCGGCAGCTCGCGCTGGCCGACCTCTCCCGCTTCATCGGCAACGGCGTCTATTACGCGGCCACCGCCGTCGAGGCGCGCCTGTGCCGGGGCGAGGAGGTGATCGTGGTGGGCGGCGGAAATTCCGCGGGCCAGGCGGCGGTCTTCCTCGCGGGCTCCTGCCGGCACGTGCACCTGCTCGTGCGCTCGAAGGGCCTCGCGGAAAGCATGTCGCGATATCTCGTCCGCCGCATCGAGCAGAGCCCCGGCATCACGCTGCACGTCCATACGGAGGTCAGCGCCCTCGAGGGCGACGACAGGCTCGAGCGCGTGCGATGGCGCGGCGCCCCCGCGGGCCCAGAGGAGCTGCGCGCGATCGGCCACGTGTTCCTCATGACCGGCGCGGTTCCCAACACCCGCTGGCTCGAAGGGTGCCTCCGCCTGGACGACAAGGGATTCGTCTGCACGGGAACGGACCTGCGCGACGAGGACCTGCCGCCGCAGCAATGGCCTGCCATGCGCAGGCCTTATGCGTTCGAGGCGAGCCTTCCGGGGATCTTCGCCGTCGGCGACGTGCACTCGGGAAGCGTCAAGCGCGTGGCCTCCGCCGTCGGCGAGGGCTCGGCGTGCGTGCAATCGGTCCATCGCGCGCTCGCGCAGTGACCGCGGGGCGCCGGGCAATTTGCCTGTGTTAAGCTTTCCTCGAGTGACGGCCCCGATTTCGCGCGGGCAAGCGAGGTGGAATTGTCGGCGATTCGATCCCGCGGTCATTCACTGGCGGCACGCAGCAGCCCGCTGGGCCCGCGAGCGCTCGCCGCCGCACTCCTCCTCGCCATCGCCGTGCCGTTGTGCCGCGGGGAAGAGCCGTCCGGGCCCATGCCGAGGCACCGGGTCGAGGCCGCGTTCCTCTACAAGTTCGCCGCGTACGTCGAGTGGCCGCAAGGGGTGTTCAGCGCGCCCGCCAGCCCGATCGTGATCGGCGTGGCGGGCGCCGACGACATCGCCCGGGAGCTCGAGCACGCGGTCGTCGGGCGCCAGGTCGCCGGAAGGCCGCTTCGCATCAAACGCCTGGACGGCGACGGGCTGCCCCGCGACTGCTGCCATATCCTGTTCGTGGGCCGGGAGCTCGAATCCGGCCGCGCGCGGGAGCTGCTCTCGGCCACGAGCGGGCGTCCCGTGCTCACGGTCACCGAAGCGGCCTCGGAGCAGCCCCGGGAGAGCGTGATCAACTTCCTGCAAGGCGAGGAACGCGTCCGGTTCGACATCTCGCGCGAGGCCGCCGAGCGCAACGGGCTGCGCCTGGGCTCGCGCCTGCTCTCGGTGGCCCGCCAGGTCGCGTCGCGATGAGCGCCCCGTCGATGTGGTTCAACTCGGTCCGGCGCAAGCTCTTCGCCGGCGTGGTGCTCACGACCCTGGTGGCGCTCTTCGTGAGCGGGGGAAGCCTGTTCCTGTACGACCTGCACAGCTATCGACAGTCCAATTCCACGGACCTCGCGATCCAGGCCGAGCTCCTCGGCTACTCGACCACGGCGGCGCTCGAGTTCGACGACCGCGCGGTCGCCCAGCAGAACCTCGACTTCCTGAAGGCCCGTCCCTCCATCCGCCGCGCGGCGATCTACAACGCGCGCGGGGAGCTCTTCGCGAGCTACGTGAGGACCGGCCTGTCCGCGAGTGAGCTGCCGGCGCATCCGAGCGAGGCGGGTATCGCGATCGCG
>JAAOZZ010000318.1 GCA_012274175.1 Betaproteobacteria bacterium | reverse complement strand
GTGGCGTCTGCCGGCCCGAGCTCGGCCGCACGCTCGAGCAGCGGCCCGGCCTCATCCAGTCGCTCGCGCAGGCGCAGGAAATTTCCCAGGTTTCCCAGCGCTTCGGGCCAGCCGGGACGGATCGCGAGCGCGCGGCGATAGCCCGCTTCCGCCAGGTCCGCACGGCCGCTCGCCTCGTGAAGCAGGGCGAGATTGTAGGCGGCCTCTCCATATCCCGGATCGGCGGCAAGCGCGGCCTCGAACGATTGCGCCGCTTCTTCGATCGCGCCGATCGCCTTCTGGGCGATGCCGAGGTTGTTGTGCGCCTGCGGGAAGTGCGCCCGCAGCCCGATCGCGCGCCGGTAATGCCCGATCGCGCCCGCGGCGTCGCCGCGCTGGTAGGCCACGACACCGAGCAGATGCCTCAGCTCCGCGCTTTCCGGAAGCATCTCGGCAAGCTGTGCGTACAGCGCCTGGGCGCCGGAGAGGTCGCCCGCGCGATGCAGCTCCTGGGCCCTGCCTAGCAGCCCGGGCACCTGCGACCGGTCTATCGGGACCACTCCGGATGCAGCTCGTGCAGCTCCCGGTGCTGCTCGATCAGGACCTGGTAGAACGAGAGGCGCTCGGCGCCAATCTCGCCGCGAGCGGCCGCCGCGATCACGGCGCAGCCGGGCTCGCTCAGGTGCGCGCAGTCGTTGAACTTGCATCGTCCGAGGTACGGCCTGAACTCGCGCATGGCCTCCCCGATCTGGTCTTCCGTCAGATGGAAGAGGCCGAACGACTGGAAGCCCGGCGTGTCGATGATGGCGGTGTCGCGGTCGAGCCGGTAGAAGCGCGAGAAGGTGGTCGTATGGGCGCCGGCGCCGAGCGATGCCGTGAGCTCGCCCACGCGCGCCACCTCGTTCATCACCAGGGCGTTGACGGTTTTCGACTTGCCCATGCCGCTCTGGCCCACCAGCAACGTGAGCTTGTTCTCCAGGTGGGGAAGCAGCGGGGCCACGTCGAACTTGGCCGACATCGTGATGACCGAATATCCGATGTGCTGGTAGCCGTCCAGGGAACGGCGCGCCGCGACATGCTCCGGAAGGTCCGACTTGTTGAGGGCGATCACCACCGGGATGCGCGCCGCGTCGCACGCGACCAGGCTCAGGTTGAGGAACGCCTCGCTGAAGGCGGGCTTGGGTGCCAGCAGGATCACCACCTGGTCGACGTTGGCGGCGAGGGTCTTTTCGCGCCACTGGTCGGAGCGGTAGAGGAGATTGCGGCGCGTGCCCAAGCGCTCGATGGAGCCCTGCGCCGAGCCCGTGAGGCGCGCCTCGACGAAGTCGCCGCAGGTGGCGTCCTGGCGCTTGCCCTTGCGCGTGCACACGATCTGGCGCCGGTCGGCCAGTTCCACCAGGAACTCGCGGCCGAAGTCGGCGACGACCCGTCCCTCGACGACGACCTGCTGTTCCCTCTCCCTGCGGGTCGTCACAGCTCGAACAGGGCGTCGAGCTTGGCGGCGCAGATGAAATCGTTCTCCGACAGCCCGTCGATGGCATGGGTCACGTAGGAGACGCGGCACTGGTTGTAGCCCACCAGCATGTCGGGGTGGTGGTCCTCCCGATGGGAGATCCACGCCGCGGCGTTCACGAAGGCCATGGTCTCGTAGTAGTCGCCGAAGCGGAAGGTCTTGGCGATCTCCTTGCCCTCGAGCGCCCAGCCTTGCAGGCCCTTCAGCAGGGGGCGGACCTGCTCGGCGGGGAGGGGGGCCACGCCGCCCTCGCAGGGCCGGCATTTCTTGCGCGCGAGCTCGTTCATGGGGCCGCCTTCCGGAGATGGTCGATGCGAAGGGCCGCGGGGGGATGCGAATCATACACCAGCGAGTGCAGCGGATCGGGCGTGAGCGTGGAGGCGTTGTCGCGATAGAGCTTGGCGAGCGCGCTCACCAGGTTCGCGGATGACGCGTGGGCGGCGGCGTAGGCGTCGGCCTCGAATTCCTGCCGGCGCGCCATGAGGCTCGCGAGGGGCTGGAACGGGAACGTGAAGACCGGGACGATGAGCGCGAAACCCGCGATCGCGGCCCCGATGTGCGGCGCGGGCAGGTGCAGCGCGTGATAGAAGGCGCCGCCCTGGTAGAGCCACCCCAGGATCGCGAGCAGCAGCAGGGCGAGGGCGAAGCGCACCATCAGCAGCCGCGGGATGTGGCCGCGCGCGAAATGCCCCAGCTCGTGCGCGAGCACCGCCTCGATCTCCGAGGGCGTGAGGCGCTTCATCAGCGTGTCGAAGAAGACGATGCGCTTCTGGGCGCCGAAGCCGGTGAAGTACGCGTTGCCGTGGCTCGAGCGCTTCGAGCCGTCCATCACGTACAGGCCCTCGGCGCGGAAGCCGCAGCGGCGCACGAGCGCCTCGATGCGGCTGCGCAGCTCGCCTTCCTCGAGGGGCGTGAAGCGGTTGAAGAGCGGGGCGATCCAGCGCGGGAAGATCGTCACCAGGACCAGCGTGAACGCGATCCAGGCGAACCACGTGTAGAGCCACCACAGCGCTCCCGTCTTCTCCAGCAGCCAGAAGATCGCCACCAGGAGCGGGGCGCCGAGAGCGAAGGCGAGCAGCGCCCCCTTGGCCACGTCGGCGAGGAAGAGCGCGGGCGTCGTGCGGTTGAAGCCGTGGCGCGCCTCGATCACGAAAGTGCGCCACCCGTCGAAAGGCAGGGCGGCGAGCGCGCTGGCGAGCATCACGCCGAACACGGTGGCGAGCTCGCGTCCGTGGCCCGAGCCGAAGGCGCGCTGCGAGAGCGCGTCGATCGCCGCGATGCCCCCACCCAGCGTGAGGGCGAGCAGCACCGCTCCGTCGATGACCCAGGCCTCGATCATTCCCAGCCGCAGCTTGTCCAGGGTGTAGTCGGCCGCCTTGCGGTGCGCCTCCAGCGGGACGAGCTCCGCGAAGTCCTCCGGCACGCGGTCGCGATGCCGCGCCACGTGCCGCGCCTGGCGCAGGGCGAGCCAGGTCCGCCAGCCGAGGGCGGCGAGGACGAAGGCGGCGAAGACGGCGGAGAAGGCGTGGGCGTTCATGGTGTTTGGAGATTGCGCCGGGCGCGTGACACAATCGGCGCGACCCGGGTTTGGCGGAATCTACGGCACTGGCGATGGCACAAGCGACGCAGGACAAGACCCCTTTGGTGTGGATAGACATGGAGATGTCGGGCCTCGTTCCCGACCGCGACCGGATTCTCGAGGTCGCGATGGTGGTCACCGACGCCGCGCTCAACACCATCGCGGAAGCCCCGGTGTACGTGCTGCACCAGCCCGAGGAAGTGCTCGAGGCCATGGACTCGTGGAACAAGTCGACCCACGGGCGCTCCGGCCTCGTGGACAAGGTGCGCGCCTCCACGCTGGGCGAAGCCGAGGTCGAGGCGCGGCTGGTGGAGTTCCTGAAGCCGATCGTGGCCGAGCGCACCGCGCCCCTGTGCGGCAATACCGTGCACCAGGACCGGCGCTTCATGGCGCGCTACATGCCCGCGTTCGAGGCCTACCTGCACTATCGCATCGTCGACGTCTCGACGCTGAAGGAGCTCGCCCGGCGCTGGCGCCCCGAGGTCCTGCAGGGCGTCGCCAAGAAAGGCCGCCACGAGGCGCTCGCCGACGTGTACGAGTCCATCGAGGAGCTCAAGCACTACCGGCGCCACTTCCTGCGGGTGGACGAGGGCTCCTAGCGCGGCGATCACGGCGCGCGGGACCATCCGAGGGAGCGTTCCACGGCGCGCTGCCATTCGCCCAGGCGCGCGGCGGCGAGGTCCCGGGAAATCGCGGGCTCGAAGACCCGTTCGCGCGACCAGAGGGACGCGATCTCCTCCTCGCCGTCCCAGAAGCCGACCGCGAGGCCCGCGAGGTAAGCGGCTCCGAGCGCCGTGGTCTCGATCACCCGCGGACGCACCACGGGCACGCCCAGCAGGTCCGCCTGCATCTGCATGAGCAGGCCGCAGGCCGCGGCGCCGCCGTCCACGCGCAGCTCCGTGAGCGCGATGCCGGAATCCCGGGCCATCGCCGCGATCAGCTCCGCGCTCTGGAAGGCGATGGCCTCGAGGGTCGCGCGCGCGAGGTGCGCCCGGTTCGTGCCCCGCGTGATGCCCACGATCGCACCGCGCGCGTGGGGATCCCAGTAGGGCGCGCCCAGGCCCGCGAGCGCCGGCACGAAATGCACGCCCCCGGTATCGGGCACGCTCGCCGCGATCTCCTCGATGTCGGAGGCGCGGGCGATGAGGCCCAGGCCGTCGCGCAGCCACTGGATCGCCGCGCCCGCGACGAAGACGCTGCCCTCGAGCGCATAGGTCGTGGGCCTTCCGCACGCGACGGTGGCGAGCAGCCGGTTGCGGGAGACGGCCGCCGCGCCTCCGGTATTCATGAGCAGGAAGCAGCCCGTGCCGTAGGTGTTCTTGGCCATTCCCGGGCGATGGCACGCCTGGCCGAAAAGTGCCGCCTGCTGGTCGCCGGCGATCCCCGCCAGCAGGAGGCCCGAAGGAAAACCCTCGCAGGCGGACTCGGCGATCGCGCCGCTCGAGGGCACGATGGCGGGAAGGACCGCACGGGGAATGTCCAGGAGCGCCAGCAGCTCCTCGTCCCAGTCGAGCGCATGGATGTCGAAGAGCAGCGTGCGCGACGCATTGGTCGGGTCGGTCGCGTGCACGCGCCCTCCCGTGAGCTGCCATGCGATCCAGGTGTCGACGGTGCCGAACGCGAGCTCGCCTCGCCGCGCCCGTTCGCGCGCGCCGGGCACGTTATCGAGCAGCCACGCGAGCTTGGTGCCCGAGAAATATGCGTCGAGCAGCAGGCCGGTCTTGCGGGCGAAGAGGGGCTCGTGGCCCGACTGTCGCAGCGCGTCACATCGGGACGCGGTGCGTCGGTCCTGCCACACGATGGCGTTGGCCAGGGGGGCCCCGCTCGCGCGGTCCCACAAGAGCGTGGTCTCGCGCTGGTTCGCGACCCCGATGGCCACCACGTCAGAGGGGGAAAGCCGAGCGGCGGCAAGCGCCTGGACGCCCGCGTCGCGCTGCGTGCGCCAGATTTCGAGGGGGTCGTGCTCGACCCAGCCCGGCTGCGGGTAGACCTGGCGGAATTCTTGCTGAGCCATCCCGAGTATCCGGCCGTCACGTCCGAAAGCGACGGCGCGCGAGCTCGTGGTGCCCTGGTCGAAGGCGAGGATTGCCTTCATCGAAGTGAAAAGGGCCTCCGGCTTTTGGTTTTTGCGCCGATCATACGTTAAAATCCGCCTTGGGCAGCCGGAATCCTCAGGAGTGTTCGGTGGGACTTCTAGACGATCTCAAGAAACAGGCGGACGCGCTCAAGTCGCAGGACGTCGACAAGACGGAGAGCCTGCGCTCCACCGCCGTGGCCGTAGACCATGCGCTGCGCCGCACGTTCCTCTACCTGAACGACCTGGGCAAGCAGCTGAACGTCGTGCAGATGCCCAGCCCCTTCACCTTCGACCTTCCCACCGTGGGAAAGATCGACGGCCTGGTGATCAAGGACTTCTTCTGCGACTTCCGCTCGAAGCACTTCATCGACAAGGACTACTACGGGGAAGTGCAGGTGGGCTATCGCTGCTGGTCCGACAAGGTCCTCACCATCAAGAAGGGCCCGGACGACATGGAGAAGTTCCGCGACCTGCTGTGGCAGTCGAACATCGAGCACAAGAGCGAGCAGTTCCGCAACGAGCGCAAGGTGATCACCCACGAGGTCTTCAAGGTGTGCTGCGACTTCCGCGTGCAGGGCAAGATCGAGGGCGACCACGAGAGCGGCAAGATGAAGGTCGTCACCAAGAACGTGGGCGGCTTCCAGATCGACCTCTTCAACCTCGTGGCGCTCGAGATGAACGACCAGGGGGTCGAGGAATTCGCCAAGTACATGATCGGCCGGCCGAACCACTGGAGCGAGGTGGTGAAGCGCTCGATCCTCACGCCGCGCCCCACCGCCGCGGCGCCCAAGCCCAAGACCGAGCCGCAATACGTGGTCCACAAGGCACCGGAGCCCGAGCCTTCCGCCGAGGAAAAGCGCGGTCTCCTGGGCTCGCTCAAATCGCTGATCCGCAAGGAACAGTAGCCGCCGGGCGCGGTCATGGCGCAACTGCTGCTGCTGGTGGGCACCCGCAAGGGGCTCTTCGTCCTGGCCTCCGACGCCGAGCGCGGTTCGTGGCGCCTCGATGGACCGCACTTCCTCGGCCAGATCGTGAACCATGCCGTGGTCGATCCGCGCGACCCGAAGACGATCGTCGCGGCGGTGCGCGCCGGCCACCTGGGCCCGACCGTCTACCGGACCGAGGACCTGGGGCGCACCTGGACCGAATCTTCCGCTCCACCGGCCTTCGACAAGGCGGCTCCCGGTGAGGCCGGCGAATCGGTGTCCCACGTGTTCTGGCTGGCGCCCGGCCACGCCGAAGAGCCGGGCCGGTGGTACGCGGGGACCTCGCCCCAGGGCCTCTTCGCCTCCGACGATGGCGGGCGCACCTGGCAGGGCGTGACGGGCTTCAACCGCCATCCGGACCGGCGGCGTTGGATCGGAAGCCCCGACGAAGCCCCGCCCGACGGCGGGACGCTGCACTCGATCAACGTCGATCCGCACGATGCGCGCCACCTCTACGTGGGCCTGTCCGCCGGGGGCGTCTTCGAGTCCCGCGACCGGGGCGCCTCGTGGACGCCGTTGAACGCCGGGTGCGCAGCCGACTTCCTTCCCGACCCCCAGGCGCCCTACGGCCACGATCCCCACTGCCTGCGGGTCCATCCCCGGACGGGCGACGTCTACCAGCAGAACCATTGCGGCATCTACCGGCTCGACCGGGCGCGCTCCCGTTGGGAGCGGATCGGCCGCGCGATGCCTCCCGAGATCGGCGACATCGGCTTCGGGCTCGCGCTGCATCCGCGCGACCCCGCGACCGCCTGGGTATTCCCGATGGACGGGGGCACCGTCTGGCCGCGGGTGCCCATCGGGGGCAAGCCCGCGGTCTACCGCACGCGCGACCGCGGTACCACGTGGCGGCGCCTCGACGCGGGGCTTCCCGGCGAGCAGGCGTGGTTCACGGTGAAGCGCCAGGCGCTCGCCGCCGACGCGCTCGATCCCGTCGGCGTGTATTTCGGCACCACAGGCGGCGAGGTGTGGGCGAGCTTCGACGAGGGCGAGCGCTGGGAATGCCTGCGCATGCACCTGCCGCATATCTACTCGGTGGAAGCCGCGCTGGTCCCGTGAAGGTGCTGCTGCCCACGCCGCTCGCCGACTACACGGGGCACCGGCGCGAAGTGCAGGCCCAGGGGGCCACGCTCTCCGAGGTGCTCGACGACCTGGACCGGCAGTTTCCCGGGATCCGCTTCCGCGTCATCGACGAGCAGGGCGCGATCCGCCCCCACATCAGGATCTTCGTGAACCGCGTGCAGGCCGCCGGGCTCGGACAGCCCGTTGCCGCCGCCGACGAGGTGCTGGTGATCGCCGCGCTGTCGGGAGGATGAGGGAAACTTGACGATTCTCAATGCGTCATCGATTCGTCACGACGGCCGCGGGCGATCGT
>JAAOZZ010000317.1 GCA_012274175.1 Betaproteobacteria bacterium | reverse complement strand
TGGTGGCCGGCGGCAACCGGCCGCGACCGCGTACCAGCGCCGCCCCGGCGCGCAAGTGAGCGCGGAAACCCTCCTGCGGCTCGCCCTCGTGCCGGCCGCGGTGTGGCTCGCGAGCCTCGCGGCGCGCCGCTGGGGTCACGCGGTGTCCGGTTACCTGGGCGGATTGCCGCTCATCGGCGGTCCCATCACGCTCTACCTCGCGCTCGACCACGGGAGCGAATTCGCGGCGCGCTCCGCCACCATCACGCTCGCGGCCATCGTGGGCCAGGCTGCGCACCTGCTCGCATTCACCCACGCCGCGCGCCGCGCCCGCTGGCCGTTAGCCCTTGCGGCGGGATGGTCCGCGTATGCAGCGATCGCTGTACTCGTGGCCCTGGCCTCTCCCGCGCCCTGGGTCGCCCTCGCGCTGGCCTTGGGCGGTCTCGCGGTCGCATGGCGCTGGCTTCCGCCCGATCGCGGGGAGGGATCCCTGCCGGCGATCCCGCGCATGGAGCTGAGGCTTCGGCTCGCCGCGGCGTTCGTGCTGGCCGCGGTGATCCTGTGGAGCGCGCGCGTGTTCGGCCCGGTGGTGAGCGGCGTGCTGCTCTCCGTCCCGGTGACCGGCTCGATCATGCCGCCGTTCACCATGGCGCTCTACGGGCCGGCGGCGCTCGCGCGCCTCGCGCGGGGTTTCGTGAAGGGACTGTGCGGGTTCGCCGCGTTCTTCTTCGTGATCGCGGTGGGGCTCGCGCCCCTGGGGACCGCGCCCGCATTCGCCGCCGCGTTCCTCGCGGCGCTGGCGGCGGTGTTCGCCGTCGTCCAGGGCGTGAAAGGCGCTGTCAGGCCGTAGGAAAACCCTGACATTCGCCCGCGCCCTCGCCTGATTCTCCGGCCCGGGCACCTTTGTCACGATGGGGCTGCGTTTGGCAGGACGTCCCTGGCGGGCCGTCTCATACCCTCAACCCTGATCTTTCCCGACGCGGGAAATTACGGAGGCAACAATGAAAGCAATCATCGCCATGATCCTGGGCGCGTTCATCCTCACGGCCTGCAACACGATGGAAGGCCTCGGCCGCGACGTGCAGGGCGGCGGCAAGAAGATCCAGAACGAAGCCAACGAGCATCGTTGAGCGAGTGAGATGCGCCGCGCCACTGCGTCGAGCTCGCCCAACCCACGCGCGGCGCCGGTCTTCCACGGTGCCGGCGCGGGGGAAATCGGCCGCGTGCTGCGCGAGGAACACGAGCAGATGCTGGGCGCGGTGGAGCGCTTGAGGGGCGAGCGCGACGAGGAGCGTTGTCACGCATTGCTGCGGCAGGTGCGCCGCGCATGGGTGATCCACGCCCTCGCCGAGGAGACCGTGGTCTACAAGGCCCTCGAGGGCGCCCCGGTGCGCGAAGCGGCCGGCGCGCACGCCGACGAGCGCTTCGTCGAGCACGAGCTGGTGCAGGGCCTGTTCGAGCAGCTCTCCCGCACCCGCTGCTCCACGCTCGAATGGCACGCGCGGCTCAACGTGGCCCGCGGGATCATCGCGCGCCACATCGAATCGGAACACGAGGAGCTGTTCGGACAGCTCGCGAGCCGCTTCGACGCGGCGGGGTTGGGGGAAATCGCGCGCCGCTTCCGCCTCGCGCGCGAAAAGCTCACCCTGCTCGAGGAAGCCAAGGCCGCCTAGCGGCGCTCGGCCCTGGTCCAGAGGGCGCGAAAGTCCGTTCCCGCGGCGAGCGTTCCCAGGCTCCTCGCACCCCATCCATCGTCCAGTCGCGACGCGCAGAAGGCCTCGGCGGCCGCCGGGTCGGAATATCGCTTCATGAGCGAGGCCTGCGCGGCGAGCGCCAGCGCCTCGACGATCGTGCGGGCGCCGGACTCCGCGGCCGCGGGATCGGCGAGCAGGCTGCGGGCGGCGTCCAGCCGCGCGCGGATGCGCTGATCTGGCGCGAATTCGATCTCCGCGGCCAGCACGGCGAACGCGTCCGGCGAGCGGCCCAGCGCCCGCAGCGCATCCAGGCAGATCACGTTGGCGCTGCCTTCCCAGATGCCGTTGAGGGGTGCTTCGCGATACAGACGCGCGAGGGGCGACTCCTCCACGTAGCCGTTGCCGCCCAGGCACTCCATCGCCTCGACCGCCACCGCCGTCATGCGCTTGCACAGCCAGTACTTGGCCACCGGGGTCAGCGCGCGCTGCAGCTCGCGCTCCCGCGGATCGTCCCGGGAAGCATCGAATGCCGCGGCGAGGCGCAGCGCCAGCAGCAGCGCCGCTTCCGCCTCGAGCGCGAGGTCGGCCAGCACGTTGCCCATGAGCGCGTGCTCCGAGAGCGTCTTTCCGAATGCCGCGCGATGGGTCGCGTGGTGCAGCGCCTCGTCGAGCGCGGAGCGCATCATCCCGGCGATGCCCACCACGATGTCGAAGCGCGTGTGGTGCGCCATCTCGATCAGCGTGGCGATGCCGCGGCCCGGCTCCCCCACGGGCCACGCGAAGGTGTCGCGATACTCGATCTCCGCCGAGGCGTTCGAGCGGTTGCCCACCTTCTCCTTCAGGCGCTGGATCAGGAGCGTGTTGCGCGTACCGTCGGGAAGCGTGCGCGGCACGAAGTAGCAGCTCACCCCCTCGGCCTGCCGGGCGAGGGTGAAGAAGCCGTCGCTCATGGGCGCGGAGCAGAACCACTTGTGGCCCGTGAGCCGGTACGCGGATCCGTCGTGCTGCGCCGCCGTCTGCACCGCCCGCAGGTCCGAGCCGCCCTGCTTCTCCGTCATCGCCATGCCGATGGTCACACCGGACTTTTCGGTGAGCGGCGCAAGGCGCGAATCGTACGCATCGGCCAGGACCTTGGGCCGCCACTCCCGCGCGAGATCGGGCGCATGGGCGAAGATCGGGATCGACGCGAAGGTCATCGTCACCGGGCACGCGGTGCCCTGCTCGAGCTGGTTCCAGAGGTAGAAGAGCGCCGCGCGGCCCGCGAAGCCGCCGCGCTCGCGCTTCCACGCCGCCGAGTGCACGCCCGCGCCGATCGCGCGCGCCATGAGGGCGTGGTACGACGGGTGGTACTCGACCTCGTCGATGCGGTGCCCGAGGCGGTCGTGGGTCTCGAGGCGTGGCCCGTGGCGGTTGGCGAGGAGCGCGTGGTGGCGCGCGGTGGCCGAGCCCACGAAGCGGCCGAGGTCGGCCGCCGCCCCGTCGACCCAGGCCGCGCTCGTGCGCCGCAGGCCGTCGCGAAGCCACGTGTCGCCGGAGAACGCGTCGTACTCGCCCCGCGGCGGCGGCTGGTTGGAAACGTCGTGGGTATCGCCGCTCATCCCCCTCCTCCCGCGGCCCGCGGCGCGCCCAGCGCGCTCACCCACGCCACGAGCGCATCGAGCGCGGGCTCGGCGTTGTTGGCGTTGGGGTGGTTCACCATCATCACGACGATCCACCGGCGGCCGCGCCGGTCGAGCACGTATCCGGCGATGCTCTGCACCCCGGTGAGCGTGCCGCCCTTGAGGTGCGCCATTCCGGCCGCTCCGGGGGCGTGGTGGTCCTTCAGCGTGCCGTCCACGGCGAATACGGGAAGCGAGGCGGCGAGCTCCGGCATGAGCGGGCCGGACCAGGCGCTCGCGAGGACCGCGGCCAGCATGGAGGCACTTACGCGCGCCTCGCGGGAGAGCCCCGAGCCGTTGTCGAGCACGAGCCCCGAGGCATCGATTCCCCGGGCGGCGAGCCAGTCGCGCACCACGCGCCCGCTCGCGGGAAGTTGCGCGCTTCCCCCGAGCCGCTCGGCTGACAGCGCGAGGAAGAGGTGGCGCGCCATCACGTTGTTCGAGTACTTGTTCATGTCGCGCACGAGGTTCGCGAGCGGCTCGGATTCGTGGCGCAGGAACGGCTGGGCGCCGGGGGGCGTGGCACCCGAGCGCACGCTTCCGCGCAAAGTGCCGCCCGCCTCGCTCCAGATCCAGCGGAAGAGCGACTCGAAGAACCGGGGCCCGTCGAACACCGAGAGGGGCCAGGTGCGCTCGCCGCACGCGCGCGGATAGCTGCCGGAGAAGACCGCCGTCGCCACGAGCCCGTTGTCTTCGATGTCGTAGTGCAGGTCGTGCCTCCACGCGCCGCAGTCGCCGTCGACGGAGCGGATGTGGCTCGCGATCTCGACGTTGGGCAGGTCCGGCTCCCCGGTGACCTGGACGCCCTCGGCGCCGGGGATGAAGCGGAAGTCCACGGCGTCGAAGTTCACCAGCAGCGCGTCGGGGCCCACGTTGTACGCGCGGCGCGGCTCGTGGTCGAATTCCCCGGCGTCGTAGGGCGCGGGCGCGAAGTAGCCGCGATCGACGATCACGTCGCCCCGGATCTCCCGCAGGCCGCGGGCGCGAAGCCCGTGGGCGAGTTGCCAGAGGCGCTCGTAGGTGAGCCCCGGGTCTCCCCCGCCGCGGAACACGAGGTTGCCCTTCAGCACGCCGCCCTCGAGCTTGCCGTCGAGGAGCACGTCGGTATGGAAGGTGAAGGCGGGCCCCAGCAGGTCGAGCGCCGCGTAGCTGGTGATGAGCTTCAGCACCGAAGCGGGGTTCATCGCCGCGTCGGCGCGCACCGAGATCAGGCGCGGCCCGCCCTGGGCGGGTGCGACCACGACACCCACCGCCGAGGCGGGCACGCCGGCGGAGGCGAGGGCCTCGCGCACGGTCTTGGGCAGGTCGCGCGCGCCGGCGCCGAGGGAAGCCAGCAGGAGCACCATGAAGGCGAGGCGGGTCATGCGCCGGTCCCCAGCGCCTGGACGATGGCGAGGCCCGCATCCACGAGCAGCGCGAACTGCGCGTCGTCGACCACGTAGGGCGGCATGAAATAGACGGTCTTGCCGATCGGGCGCAGCAGCACGCCGCGCTCCAGCGCGAGCGCGAAGGCGCGCGCGGCGAAGTCGGCATGGTCGCTCTCCACCTCGAAGGCCCAGATCATCCCCAGGTGGCGGAAGTCCCGCACGCCCGGATGATGCGCGAGGGGTGCGGCGGCCTGGATGAAGCGGGCGGCCTTGGCCTCGTTGGCGCGCAGCACGTCCTCGCGCTCGAAGAGGTCCAGCACGGCGCATGCCGCGCGGCAGGCGAGCGGGTTGCCGGTGTACGAATGGGAATGCAGGAAGCCGCGCTCCACGCGATCGTCGTAGAAGGCGCCGTAGACCGCGTCGGTCGCGAGCACGCACGACAACGGCAGGTAGCCTCCCGTGATCCCTTTCGACAGGCACATCAGGTCCGGGGCGATGCCCGCCTGCTCGCAGGCGAACATCGTTCCCGTGCGCCCGAACCCGGTCATGATCTCGTCGGCGATGAGCAGCACCTCGTAGCGCGTGCACAGCTCGCGCGCCCGCCGCAGGTATTCGGGATGGTAGAAGCGCATGCCGCTCGCCCCCTGGGCCAGGGGCTCGACGATGAGGGCCGCGATCTCGCCGTGGCGCTCGGCCAGGAGCTTGCGCAGCGCGTCGGCCGCGTCGATGGCGCCGCGGATCCCGCCGAAGCGATGGTCGTCCGCATGCCTCGCGGGGAAGGGTGCGACGAGCCCCGCGCGCAGCAGCGGCGCGTAGGCGTCGCGGAAGATGGCCACGTCGGTCACGCCCAGGGCGCCCACGGTCTCGCCGTGGTAGCCGCCCTGCAGCGCCACGAAGCGCGACTTCTCCGGGCGTCCCCGGTTGGCCCACGAGTGGAACGCCATCTTGAGGGCGATCTCGGTGGCCGACGCGCCGTCGGAGGCGAAGAACGCGTGGCCCAGCGCTCCGGGTGCGAGCCGCGCGAGGCGCTCGGCCAGCTCCACGGCGGGTGCGTGGGTGAATCCCGCGAGCATCACGTGCTCGCGGAGGTCGAGCTGTTCCCGCAGCGCCGCGTTGATCGCCGGGTGCGCGTGGCCGAAGCGGTTGACCCACCACGAGCTGACACCGTCCAGTTAGCGCCGACCGTCGAAGTCGTGCAGCCAGGCGCCTTCGCCGCGTGCGATGGGCACCAGGGGCACTCGCTCGTGCGCCTTCATCTGCGTGCACGGGTGCCATACGGCCGCGAGACTGCGCGCGACCATCTCGCGGTTGCTCATCGCCGCTTCAGTCCGGGACCAGGCGGTTGATTTGCGCCGCGAGGGCGCTCGTGGCCTCGGTGGCGAGGGGCTCGAGGCCGTCGCGCGGCAGCGCCATGGTCCCGCCCGTCACGTAGCAGAGCGCGGTGAAGAGCGAGCGCACTTCCACCATCGCGAGCGGGTCGAGCGTCTCGCCGCGGTCGATCGCGATGCCGGCGGCGTTCACGACCACCCGCAGGCCCTCGGTGAGCAACGCGCCCGAACCGTGGGCCTCGTAGTGCTCGACCAGCCTGGCGAGGATCAGTCTTTCGAGCTCGGCCTTCTCGGCGTTTCCCAGCAGTGGCACGCGCGCATTTCCCCCTGGCAACCCGCGACGCCGACCATTCTAGCGGCTCGACGGGAGCCCGGCTTCGGGCTTTGTTACCGGCGGCGTTCGCCTTGGCATCCGACGCAGCCGAGTGCTAGCAACACGGGTAGTTGATTCCGTGCGAAAAGCGGATTCGTGCACGGGGTTTGCTTCATGGGAATGCACGGATCCGGATCTTCCCCATCGCAAGACGTTTCTGAACAACGGAGGACGAGAATGCAATTGCTCGACTGCATAGAGACCCAGCTCCTCGCCAACCGACTGCCGCTCGTGGCGGTCACGGTGGCCGCGGTGCCCTACGCCAATACGCCGTTCGTGCTGACGCTGCACTGGCACGGTTTCGTCGAGTCGCGCATCGCGGAAGTGAGCGACGCCGGCGTGGTCGCCTACCAGGCGGTGCCGAGCTCGGCCCTGCAGATCAACGAGCGCTGGGACCGTTTCGATGAACTGGAGAACGACGTCCTCGATGTCGCATGGGAGCTGGGCTCCTGGGACCTCGCGCGCACCGAAGCGCTGCCATTCCACCGTCCCGGAGCTTCGCGCCAGGAATCCCTGGAGTGCATGGGCGCCTTCGGCTCGCCGCCCGTGACCCTGGACGGGCAGCCCCCGGTGGTGGCCGAAGTTCCCGACGCGGGCGAGCTGATCGGGGCCGCGGCGCGCTCGGGTTACGTTTCGTGGCTCTTCCGGCCGGTCCGCGGCGGAGTGTGGGCGGAAGTGGCCGAGGACCTCACCCTCGAGGAGGGCGGCTATCGCAATCCGCCCTGTCCGTACGTGGCATCCCCCACCCGCATCGGGCGCACCCGCCGCCCTCGCCGCGTGGTCTACCAATTCGGCCGCTGCACGCGGCTCGCGCGGTAGGTTCGTAGCGCGCGGCGGCGGCGCTATCGGCTTTGCTGCTCGGCGCCTGGGCGAGGGACAGCGCTTGGCCGATGGGCGCACCCGCTATAGCGGCGGCAAGTTGCTGTTTCAGAGCATCTATCTCCATAGCCTCACTTCGTTGTAAGCGATCACTCCGTAAAGAAAACGGCTGACCTGGGACTTGAATTCAGGCCGCGCAGCGCCTATTATTAGCACTCGTCGTGGGTGAGTGCTAAAGCCCGCGCCTCCCAATCGAAACCAGGGGTCCAGCCGCGCATTCGGCACCGCCGCAGTCCAGGGCCCCAGCACACTGAGGAGTGAATCCATGAAACTGCGTCCGTTGCACGATCGCGTGATCATCAAGCGCCTCGAGGAGGAGAGGAAGACCGCCTCCGGAATCGTCATCCCCGACACCGCCGCCGAGAAGCCCGACCAGGGCGAAGTGATGGCCGTCGGTCCCGGCAAGAAGAATGAAGATGGAAAAGTGAGCCCGGTCGACGTGAAGGTCGGCGACAAGGTCCTCTTCGGCAAGTACTCCGGCAGCACCGTGAAGATCGACGGCGACGAGCTTCTGGTGATGCGCGAAGAAGACATCATGGCCGTCGTGAACTGACCGCCGCAACCATCGAATTCGAGAGGAACACACCATGGCAGCCAAAGACGTCAAATTCAAGGAAGCCGCGCGCGTTCGCATGATCGCGGGCGTTAACATCCTGGCCGATGCGGTCAAGGTGACGCTGGGCCCGAAAGGCCGCAACGTCGTGCTCGAGCGCTCCTTCGGCGCCCCCACCGTCACCAAGGACGGTGTGTCGGTCGCGAAGGAAATCGAGCTGAAGGACAAGTTCGAGAACATGGGCGCGCAGCTCGTGAAGGAAGTCGCCTCCAAGACTTCCGACGTGGCCGGTGACGGCACCACGACCGCGACCGTGCTCGCCCAGTCGATCGTGACCGAGGGCATGAAGTACGTGGCCGCGGGCATGAACCCGATGGACCTGAAGCGCGGCATCGACAAGGCGGTGCACACCGCGGTCGAGGAGCTCAAGAAGATCTCCAAGCCCTGCACGACCTCCAAGGAGATCGCCCAGGTGGGCGCCATCTCCGCCAACGCGGATCCGGAGATCGGCAAGACGATCGCCGAGGCGATGGACAAGGTCGGCAAGGAAGGCGTCATCACCGTGGAAGACGGCAAGGGCCTCGAGAACGAGCTGGACCTGGTCGAGGGCATGCAGTTCGACCGCGGCTACATCTCGCCGTACTTCATCAACAACCCGGACAAGCAGGTCGCGATCCTCGAAGACCCGTTCATCCTCCTGCACGACAAGAAGATCTCCAACATCCGCGATCTCCTGCCGGTGCTCGAGCAGGTCGCGAAGGCCGGGCGTCCGCTGCTCATCATCGCCGAGGACGTCGACGGCGAGGCGCTCGCCACGCTCGTGGTGAACAACCTGCGCGGCATCCTGAAGACCACCGCCGTCAAGGCGCCGGGCTTCGGCGACCGCCGCAAGGCCATGCTCGAGGACATCGCGATCCTCTCCGGCGGCACCGTGATCGCCGAGGAGCTGGGCCTCAAGCTGGAGAACGTGCAGCTGAAGGACCTGGGGCGCGCCAAGCGCGTCGAGATCGGCAAGGAGAACACGACGATCATCGACGGCGCCGGCAAGGAAGAAGGCATCAAGGCCCGCGTGGAGTCGATCAGGAAGCAGGTCGAGGAAGCCACCAGCGACTACGACAAGGAAAAGCTGCAGGAGCGCGTTGCGAAACTCGCCGGCGGCGTGGCCGTGATCAAGGTGGGTGCCGCGACCGAAGTCGAGATGAAGGAGAAGAAGGCCCGTGTCGAAGACGCGCTGCACGCGACCCGTGCCGCCGTCGAAGAGGGCATCGTTCCCGGCGGCGGCGTGGCACTGCTGCGCGCCCGCGACGCGGTGGCCAAGATCAAGACCGACAACGAGGACCAGGCCGCGGGCGTGAAGATCGTCCTGCGGGCGCTGGAGCAGCCGATGCGCGAGATCGCCCGCAACGCCGGTGACGAGCCGAGCGTCGTGATCAACAAGGTGATCGAGGGCAAGGGCAACTTCGGCTACAACGCCCAGACGGGCGAGTACGGCGACATGGTGGCGATGGGCGTGCTGGACCCGACCAAGGTCACGCGCTACGCGCTGCAGAACGCCGCATCCGTGGCCGCGCTGATCCTCACGACCGATGCCATGGTCGCCGAGCTGCCGAAGGACGAGAAGGGCGGCGCGGGCGGAATGCCTGGCGGCGGCATGGGCGGCATGGGCGACATGGACATGTGATGTGCCCCCTCTCCCTTGGGAGAGGGCCGGGGAGAGGGTCGATATTCCTGTCGATATTCCCCGGCGCTGCAAAGAAAGGCCCCGCTTCGGCGGGGCTTTTTTTTGATCTGCCTCAGCGCAACCCGTAGATTAGGCGGCACGATGCACATTTCGGCGCCCCTTTGATCCTCGCCCTGCTGTCGGACATCCACGCCAACCTCGAAGCGCTGCGCGCCTGCCTCGCGCACGCGGCCGGGCGCGGCGCCGGGCAGTTCGCGTTCCTCGGCGACCTGGTGGGCTACGGCGCGGATCCGGGAGCCGTGCTCGACATCACCGCGGAGCATGCCGCGCGCGGCGCGGTGGTGGTGAAGGGCAACCACGACGACGCGTTGGCCGCGTCCAACGCCTACCTCAACGCCTCGGCTTCCGCGGCGATCGCGTGGACGCGCCAGGTCCTCTCGCCGGAGCAGCGCGCATTCGTCGCTTCCCTTCCCCTGTGCATCCGTGCGGACGATGCGTGCTTCGTGCATGCCTCGGCGGCACTCCCGGACCATTGGGAATACGTCGACAGCCCCGCGGCGGCGGAGCGCAGCGCACGCGCGGCGGGCACGCCGTACACGTTCTCGGGGCACGTGCACGACCAGGCGCTCTACGTCTCGAACGCGCAGGACCGCATGATCGCCTTCCGTCCGCAGCCCGGTGTCCCCATTCCCGTGGGCTCCCATCGCCGGTGGCTCGCCCTCGTGGGCTCCGTGGGGCAACCGCGGGACGGCAATCCGGCGGCCGCCTACGCGAGCGTGGACCTCGAGGCGAAGAGCATCACATTCCACCGCGTCCCGTACGACAACCGGGAGGCGGCGCGCAAGATTCGCGCGGCGGGATTGCCCGAGTCCCTCGCCTATCGCCTCGAGCGGGGCATCTAGGCATGGCCGAGATCGACATCGCCGCGGGACGGGAGATCGACGGGTTCACCGTGGGCGAGTGCGTGCACGAAGGCGCCATGGGCCGCCTGTTCGAGGTCTCCGGGCGCGATGCGGCCTTTCCGATGCTCATGAAGGTGCCCCGCATGGGCGCGGTGGATTCCGCCGAGCTGATGCTCGCCTTCGACACCGAGGCGATGATCCTGCCGCGCCTGAGCGGCTCCCACGTGCCGCGCTTCGTCGCCGCGGGCAGCGTGACCACCGTGCCCTACGTGGTGACGGAGCGCGTGGCCGGGCAGAGCCTCGACCACCGCCTGGGCGCACCCCTTCCCGCCGCCGAGGTGGCGCGCATCGGCGCGGCCATGGCCGACGCGCTGCACAGCATCCACGCCCAGGACGTGATCCATTTCGACTTGAAGCCCGACAACGTGATCCTGCGTCCCGACGGCGTGGCGGTGCTCGTGGACTTCGCGCTCTCCCACCACCGGCACCTTCCCGATCTCGTATCCCAGGAGCGGCGCTACACGGCGGGCTCCGCGCCGTATATCTCGCCGGAGCAGGTGCGCGGCACGCGTACCGATGCACGCAGCGACCTCTTCGCGCTCGGGGTGGTGCTCTACGAGCTCACCACGGGCGAGCTTCCCTATGGCGTGCCGGCCACCTTCGCGGGGATGCGCGACCGCCTCTGGATCGATCCCGCGCCGCCCAGCGCGCGCCTCTCCACGGTGCCGCCGTGGCTGCAGGAAGTGATCCTGCGCTGCCTCGAGCCGGAGGCCGCGCGGCGCTACCAATCGGCCGCCCACGTCGCCTTCGACCTTCGCAATCCCGGGCAAGTGATGCTTACCGATCGCAGCGCGCGCAAGGAGCGCACCGGCATCGTTTCCCAGGCGGCGCGGTGGTGGCGCGCGAGGGATCTCGGTTCGCTGCCCGGAGGCGCCAAGGAAGAGCCCGATGCGGCCCCGGTGGTGATGGTGGCAGTGGACACGCTGCATCCCGACGATCCGCGCCAGCCGGAGCTGCAGCGCGTGACCCGCAGCATTCTTTCGCTTTCCCGCGAGTTCCGCCTGATCTGCGTCTCGGTCGTCCCGCCGGGCCCGGGGATTGCCGATCCGCGCGCGGGCGACGTGCAGGTGGAGCATCGCATCCGGCTGCGCCACTGGATCGGCCCGCTCGCGATCGAGCCCGACCGCGTGTCGCTGCACGTGCTCGAGGCACCCGATCCCGCAGGCGTCCTCGTGGACTTCGCGGCGCGCAACAACGTGGACCTGATCGTGCTGGGAGCCCCCGCGCCCGACGAGCGCACGCTCGCCTGGTGGCGTTCGGTGGCTTCCTCCGTCACCGCGAACGCGCCTTGCAGCGTGCACGTGGTTCGAAGGTCGGGGCAGCCGGCGCAGGGCTGAAACACCGCTTCAGTGAATCTCCGGCTCCTCCGTCGTCCCGCCCGCCTCGAGGAAATCGAAGTCGCACCCCTGGTCCGCCTGGGTCACGTGCTTCAGGTATAGCGTCCCGAAGCCGCGCGTGAAATGAGGCGCCGGCGCCTTCCACGCCGCGCGACGACGCGCAATCTCGGCATCGTCGACCAGCAGCTGGAGCCGTCGCGCCGGCACGTCCAGCTCGATCCGGTCGCCGTCGCGCACCAGCGCGAGCGGCCCGCCCACGAACGACTCCGGCGTCACGTGCAGCACGCACGCGCCGTAGCTTGTGCCGCTCATGCGTGCATCGGAAATCCTCACCATGTCGCGCACGCCTTGCTTGAGGAGCTTCTGCGGGATCGGAAGCTGGCCCCACTCGGGCATGCCCGGCGCGCCGCGCGGCCCGGCGTTCTGCAGCACGATGACCGAATCCGCGTCGACGTCCAGCGCCGGGTCGTCGATGCGCGCCGCCATGTCCTCGTAGTCGCGGAAGACGACGGCACGGCCCACGTGCTTCTGCAGGCGCGCTTCCATCGCGGGCGGCTTGATGACGGCCCCAC
>JAAOZZ010000038.1 GCA_012274175.1 Betaproteobacteria bacterium | reverse complement strand
TTCATCGCCTCTTCCGCGGAAACACCCCGCGGCGGCGGCCGCGTCGAACGGCTTCTTCAGGTCCGCCATCCCGCCCTCCTCCCTTGCCATCGCCCCGCTCGGGGCGTCGTGTAAAGTGAGCACACAGGCCAGACAGGGCATCTTCCATGGCGAGCGCACCGCGCGAGCGCATCTCCGGCGTCGACACCGCATGGCTGCGCATGGACCACCCGACGAATCTGATGATGATCGTCGGCGTGATGACGTTCGAACGCAAGCTCTCCCTGCCCGCGGTGAAGCGCGTGGTCGAGGCGCGCTTCCTCTCCTATCCACGCCTGCGCTCCCGGGCCGTGCAGGACGCGAGCGGCGCCTGGTGGGAGACGCCCGGCGCGCCGGACCTGGACGTCCACGTGGTGCGCGCGCGGCTCCCCGGGAAGGCGGGCAAGGCGCAGCTCGAGGCCCTCGTGAGCCGCCTCGCATCCACCCCGCTCGATCCCACGCGGCCCCTGTGGCAATTCCACCTGGTGGAGAATTACGCCGGCGGCAGCGCGCTCGTCATGCGCATCCACCATTGCTATGCCGACGGCATCGCGCTGATCCAGGTCATGCTCTCCATGACCCACGCCACCGCCGCGGGCAGCGTGGCGATGAAGCCCGAGCGGCACGCCGCGGCCGCGCCCGGCGAGGCGGATTTCTGGTCTGGGCTCCTGAAGCCCGTCGTCGCCGCGCTGGATGGCGCCGCGCAGTGGGGCAAGGAGCTCATCGGCCAGGGGAAGGACCTCGCCGCCCATCCCCTCGCGAGCGGCGAGGCGCTGCAGGCAACCATGGGCAATGGAATGGACTTCGCCGTGGAGGCCGCCAGGCTCGTGCTGATGGACCGCGACGCGCAGACGCGATTCAAGGGCCCGCTGGGCGTGCGCAAGCGCACCGCGTGGGCGGACACCCTGCCCCTCGAGGAAGTGAAGGCCGTCGGCAGGGCCCTGGGCTGCTCGATCAACGACGTGCTGCTGTCGCTCGCGGCCGGTGCGCTGCGCGACTATCTTGCCGACCAGGGCGATCCGGTGGAACGGGTCGAGATCCGCGCGATCGTGCCGGTGAACCTCCGCCCCGAGGGGGAATCGACAAGCCTCGGCAACCACTTCGGCCTCGTGTTCCTCGACGTGCCCCTCGGCATGGAGCACCCGCTCGAGAGGGTCTACGAGATCCGCCGGCGCATGCTCGCCCTCAAGGGTTCCTACCAGCCGGTCATCACGCTCGCCCTGCTGGGCGCCGTGGGCTACGGCCCCCGGCTGCTGCAGGAGCAGGTGACGCAGCTGCTGGGGCGCAACGCGAGCGCGGTGATGACCAACGTGCCCGGACCGCAGCATCCGCTCCATTTCGCGGGCCGGCGCATCGTTGACCTGAATTTCTGGGTTCCCCAGTCGGGCGGCATCGGGATGGGAATTTCGATCCTCTCCTACGACGGGCGGATCCAGTTCGGCGTGATCACCGACGTGGGCCTCGTGCCCGACCCGGCGCGGATCGTAGGGCGCTTCGGCGATGAGTTCGAAAAGCTCCTCTGGCTGGCCCTGATGGGCCCCTGGGACGATCCGGCCGCCGCGCCGGGGGGCGAGGCACCGCGACCGCCTTCCCGAGTGCCCAAGCGCTTCAGGAACCTCTGAGCGCGGCGATCGCGTCCATCTCCACGAGGTAGCCGTAGTGCAGCTGCGCCACCGGCACCACGGTGCGCGCGGGCCGATGGTCTCCGAGCTTGCGCGCGTAGACGGCGTTGAACGCAGGCCAATGGCTCGCATCGGCGATGTAGACCGTCGCCTTGAGGATACGATCCGCGCCGCTTCCCGCCGCCTCGAGGATGGCGATCACGTTGTCGATGACCTGGGCCGCCTGCTCCCCGAAGTCCGCGATGCGCCGCTCGGGATCGCCCGGCACGACGGGAAGCTGTCCCGCCACGTAGACCAGGCCCCCGTGCACGACGGCCTGGGAATAATGCCCGCGCGCCGCGGGAGCCCCATCGGTGGAGACGGAATTCACGCGCCCTCCTTAACCAAAGAAAACGGGCCGGTCGTGGGACCGGCCCGCTCGCATTCGAACCGCCGGCTCGCCGGCGGGAAGTCTCACTTGAGGTGCTTGGAGACCAGCTTGGTCATCTCGAACATCGACACCTGCCTCTTGCCGCCGAAGACGTCCCGCAGCTTGTCATCGGCATTGATCATGCGCCGGTTGGCCTTGTCCTGGAGGTTGTTCTTCTTGATGTAACCCCAGAGCTTGCTGGTGACTTCCGTCCGGGGCATGGGGCTGCTGCCGACGACCGCGGCGAGCGTGGAGCTCGGCATCATCGGTTTCATGAAGGCGGCGTTGGGCTTGCGCTTCGTCGCGGGCTTCTTCGCCTTGGCCGCCGGCTTCTTCGCCGCGGCTTTCTTCACCGGTTTCCTGGCGGCGGGCTTCTTCGCCGCCGGCTTCTTCGCTGCCTTCTTGGCTTTCTTAGCTGCCATTGATGAATCCTCCAATCTGATGGTGACGTTGAGTTGCATTCATCTCGCCCGATAGGCGCGACAGCGAGAGGATGCACAAGGCGAAAACAACTTGTCAACCGTTTTCACTCGGAAGAACGTCTTTTTTCCCTCTGACGTACCGCCGGCGCAACACGGAAATCACTCGAGCTGAGCGCGCGCGGCCTCCACATCGAGCCTTTCCATCGCGTCGCGTGGCTCGATCGCGGCGGCCCGGGCGTAGAGCCGGGAGGCCTCCTCGACCCGCTTGCGCCCGTGGAGGAGCACCAGGCCGTTGGCCATCTCGATCAACGCGATGGGCGAATCGGGGGCGAGCCGGAGCGCTTCGCGGAAGTGCGCCTCGCCGGCTTCCTTGCTTGCGCCGTAGGTGAGCCCGCCCACCAGCGCGCCCGCCTTGTGGATGATCTCCGCGTGGAACGCTCCCATCGCCACGTGCGCCTCGGCGTGGCGCGGCTCAAGCTCGAGCGAGCGCTCCAGCGCGGCCCGGATCTTGCCCCCGTATCCCTGGGCAAGCGCCTTCGCCACGGAAATGCGTTGGCTGTAGCGCCCCGCCGCGTAGGCGTACAGGTAATGGGCGTTGGCGTTCTTCGGCGCCTCCCGCGCCTGCGCCGCGGCGCGCCCCATGACCTCGTCGAAGAGGGCGATGCGCGCGGCATCGCGCGTCTCCAGGCTGTTCGCGTAGATCGCCTGGGCCTTGTTCGCCGCGGTGACTCCGCCCGCGCCCGCCGCGAGCCCGGCGGAGATGGCGGCGGGAAATTGCCCCTGGTGGAAAAGGCGCCACGCCTGCTGCGCTCGGGAGTCCTTCGGGAAAGGCTCGCGATCTCCGCGGTGCAGCCGGCCCCAGTGCTTCTTCAGCGCGGGACCCGCGTAGAGGTAATCCCCGTCCGGATACGGGAACGCAACCCATTTCGACCGCACCATCGCGATGCCCTCCTGGATCGTCTATGCGTCGAGATAGCGGCGTCCGAGCCGCTCGAGGTGACGCCGGGCGGCGACACCGAGGTACGGGGCCACGAGCGCCATCACTTGGTAGGCGCCCTGGCCCAGGGAAGCCTGGGCGGACGTTTCGTCGCCCACCTGCAGCGACTGGAAACTGAGCCAATACGTGGAGACCACGAGCACGTTGCGCGCGATGGTACGGATTTCGCCGGGCGTGGCGCGCATGGCGCCCGCGTGCACCAGGCTCTCGCACAGCGCCTCCACGGTGGCCGACTTGCGGTCCACGATGCGGATGAAGTGCGCGCGCAGGCGGCGATTGCGGCCCACCAGGTCGTCGAGCCCGAAGTACAGGAAGCGATACTCCCAGATCGCCTCCAGCATCAGGTGCAGGTAGAGCCAGAGATCCTCGATCGCTTCGGATGCGGATTCCGGCGCAATCGGCTCCACGCCGACGCGCTCCTCGAAGCGATGGAAGAGCTCCTCGACGATCGCGTCCTTGTTCCTGAAATGGTAGTAGAGGTTTCCGGGGCTGATGTCCAGGACGGAAGCGATGGCCCCGGAGGTGACGTGGGCCGCGCCCCGCTCGTTGAAGAGCAGGAGCGCCTGGGAGAGGATGCGCGCTCGCGTGCGCTCGGTGCGTACCGCGTTGCCGTCGAGAGGAGCCGCGCCGGCCGCTGGCTTCGCCAAGTTCCTCGAGCTCCCAGGGGAAACGGGGCGCTAGCCTATCACGCCGTGCCTCGAGCCTGCGCCTCGCCCAGCCAGCGGCGCAGGTCCGCGAGCGCCGCGCGCAGGTTCCCCG
>JAAOZZ010000037.1 GCA_012274175.1 Betaproteobacteria bacterium | reverse complement strand
CTACTACTCCATACGAGAGGAGAGCGCATGCGCCGTCTCCTTCTTTCCATCGCCTGCTGTCTCGGATTCCTGGCCTGCGCGGCCGACGCCGCGCCGCCGCCCGTGGCCGTGCTCTCGATCGACGGCGCGATCGGTCCCGCGGCCTCCGACTACGTGCGCCGCGGCCTCGAGCGCGCCGCCGTGCAGGGCGCGCAACTCGTGGTGCTGCGCATGGATACCCCCGGGGGCCTGGACACGTCGATGCGGGCGATCGTGAAGGACATCCTCGCCTCGCCCGTTCCCGTGGCCGCGTTCGTGGCGCCGAGCGGCGCGCGCGCGGCGAGCGCGGGCACCTACATCCTCTACGCCTGCCACGTCGCAGCGATGGCGCCCGGCACCAACCTGGGCGCGGCGACTCCCGTGCAACTGGGCGGCATGCCGTCCGCGGCGGAAAAGGGCAAGGAGGCCGAGGGCGGCGACGCCCACGAGCGCAAGGCCGTGCAGGACGCTTCCGCCTACATTCGAGGCCTCGCGCAGCTGCGGGGACGCAACGCCGCGTGGGGAGAAAAGGCGGTGCGCGAGGCGACGAGCCTTTCCGCCGACGAGGCGCTCGAGCAGAAGGTGGTCGACGTCGTCGCCGCCGACGTGCCGCAGCTCCTGCGCAAGCTGGACGGGCGCAAGGTGACGGTGGGAGCGGGTGAGCGAACGCTCGAGACCGCCGGCGCTCCCATCGTGGCCATGGATCCGGACTGGAGGACCTCGTTCCTCAACGTCATCACCGATCCCACCATCGCCTACGTGCTGATGCTGCTCGGCATCTACGCGATCGTGTTCGAGCTTTCCAATCCGGGGCTCGTATTGCCGGGCGTCACGGGCGTGGTGGCGCTCATCATCGCGCTCTACGGGCTGCACATGCTGCCGGTGAGCTATGCGGGGCTGGCGCTCATCGCGGTGGGCATCGGGCTCATGGTGTCGGAAGCGTTCCTGCCCACGTACGGCTCGCTCGGCATCGGCGGCCTCATCGCGTTCGTGGTGGGCTCGGTGATCCTGGTGGACACGGACGTGCCGGGATACGGCATACCTTATGCGCTGATCGGCGGGTTCGCGGTGGCGAGCGCGGCGTTCCTGCTGGCCGCGGCGGGCATGGTGGCGCGCTCCCGGCGCCGTCCCGTGGTGAGCGGGCGCGAGGAGCTGATGGGTGCTGCGGGAGTAGTGATCGAGGCGAGCGGGGATGGCGGCTGGGCGCGGGTGCACGGCGAGACCTGGCGCGTGCGCAGCCCCTCACCGCTTGCGAGCGGACAGCGCGTGCGCGTGGCGGCGATGGACGGCCTCACCCTCGAGGTCGTCCCGCAAAAACCGGAAGGAGATTGACATGGTCCTCGAATTCGTCGCCGGCGTCGTGCTGGTGATCGTCATCCTCGCGTTGTGGTCGGTGCGCGTGCTGCGCGAATACCAACGCGCGGTGGTGTTCCAGCTCGGGCGCTTCCTCTCGGTGAAGGGGCCGGGCCTCTTCTTCCTGATCCCCGTGGTGCAGCAGATGGTGCGCGTGGACCTGCGCACCGTGGTGCTCGACGTGCCGCCCCAGGACGTGATCACCCGGGACAACGTCTCCGTCAAGGTGAACGCCGTCGTGTACTTCCGCGTGGTGGACCCGCAGAAGGTGATCATCCAGGTGGTGGACTTCCTCGCCGCCACCTCGCAGCTCGGCCAGACCACGCTGCGCGCCGTGCTCGGCAAGCACGAGCTGGACACGCTGCTCGCCGAGCGCGAGAAGCTGAACCTGGACATCCAGCAGGCCCTCGACGCCGCCACCGACTCGTGGGGGATCAAGGTGTCGATCGTCGAGATCAAGGACGTGGACCTGGACGAGTCCATGGTGCGGGCGATCGCGCGCCAGGCCGAGGCGGAGCGGGAGCGCCGCGCGAAGGTGATCCACGCCGAAGGCGAGCTGCAGGCATCGGAAAAACTGCTGCAGGCGGCCCAGGTGCTTTCCCAGCGTCCCGAGGCGATGCAGCTGAGGTACCTGCAGACGCTCACCCAGATCGCGGGAGACAAGGCCTCGACCATCGTCTTTCCCATGCCCGTGGATCTGCTGGCGCGGTTCATGACTTCCGGAACGGCGCCGACACGGGAGTAGCGTCGGGCGAAAGCGGGCAAGCCGGCCGTCGTCGTCGCGGCGCTTCGTCACGCCGGCTCCCGCAGCTGCTCGGCGCTCAGCGTGATGATCTCGACCTCCCCGGGGATTTCCTCCTGGCGCAGGCGGTCGCGCTGCGCGCGCAGCCACGCGCGGCCAGACCGTGAGCCTCTTCATGCGCGCGATGCGCGGCGCAAGCCTGGGCGGCTATTTCCCGTGGTCGTCGCCGCCGTGGAGACGGCCCGTGTACGTGCTCGCCACCCGCCCGTCGCCGTCGAAGATGGCCGAGAACGTGGCGTAGTAGCCCCACGCGTCCTGGAAGCGGTAGTCCCAGGCCTCGGTGTGGGAGAGCGGGAACTTCATCGCCTCGTCGGGCGGACCGAGCGTGCGCCGGACCTGCTCCGCCGGCATGCCCTGGGAGATGCGCTCGAAGAGCGCTTCGTTGCGGGGCGGGGCGCTCCTCACGAGCGGGCCGCCTTCGCAACCGGCGAGCAGTGCCGCGCCGCAGAGGGCCGCGACGGCGATTGCCTTGGCGTTTCGCAGGGTGTACATCCAGCCTTCCACCGGCGGGAGGGGAGGATTCGTCCGCCGTCGAAGTATGAACAGCCATTGCGGTCGAATGTTCCCGGGGCGGGACGTCGAAATGAGGATGGCGAAATCCGATTTCTTTCCGATGGGATTTGGGGGCGACGGCGCGCCTAACAGGCGTTATCATCCCCGGCACTGCACGCGCGATCGGGAGGCCCATGAAAGTCCGTCGATGGTTCGCATCGTCCTTGTGCGCCGCCGCGATGGCCTGCGCGAGCGCCGCCGCCTTCGCAGGCAAGGTGTACGCGATCCGGGAGGACCAGCCGCGGCCGGGGTCGAACATCACGCGGGCGATCGCGAACTCCCGCACGCCGCTGGACAAGCGCTACGACGAGCTCACGCCCGAGGAACTCGCCGTGCTGCGCTCCGAGTACAAGTCGCTGGGGCCGAACGACGAGCCGCCCTATCCGAAGGAGGGACTCAAGGCGATCGCGGACTACATCTCGCGCCTGGAGGGCATCCTGGCGGACTCGGGGGAGATGAAGCTCGCCGTGCGGGTCGATCGCAACGGCCAGGCCCAGGGCGTCGCGGTGTACAAGTCCCCGGGCCCGAAGATGTCCAAGGGGGTCGCGTTCCTGCTGATGAAGTCCGACTACAAGCCGGCCAAGTGCGACGGCAAGCCCTGCGACGGGGAATTCCTGTTCGAGCTGGATTTCCTCGGGAAGGAGTGAGGCCGGGCCACCCCACCGAGGCATCGCGCGCGAGGAGGACGCATGGACCTATCCATCCTGGTGCTGCTCGGACTGGTCGCCGTCGTGATCGTGATTTCCGGCTCGAGCTGGAAGAAGAAGAAGGAGCGCGAAGCCGCGGAACGGGACAATAAGGGCGAATGACGCCGCGGCAGAACGGCCCGTCCCGCAGTTGTTATCATCCTCCCCAGGTAGCTCACCGCGCGAGCCTACCCGGCGCTAGCCTCGGGGCTTCGTCATGGAGGAGACGCCCCGGGATAACCGGCGGGCGCCCGGCGCGATGGACATGGAAGCACACGCCGTCCCGGCGGCAGCCGAGCTGCGGACGAAGTTGACCCGCATGGACCGCACCGAACGGTTCTACAAGATCGACCAGATGCTGCAATCGCGCGGCCGGGTGAAGGTGCGCGAGTTCCTCGACGAGCTGGGTGTGTCGCTCGCCACTTTCAAGCGCGACCTCGAGTACATGCGAAGCCGCCTCAACGCGCCCATCGTTTGGGACCGCGACCAGGAGGCCTATCGCTTCGAGGAGGAGGCGCGCGCCGGCAAGGCGCCCCGATACGAGCTCCCCGGCCTGTGGTTCAGCCCGAGCGAGGCGCAGGCGCTCCTCACGCTCGAGCATCTCGTCGAGGGCCTCGAGCCCGCGCTCCTGGGCGCGCACGTGAAGCCGCTCAAGGCCCGGCTCGCCGCACTCCTTTCCGTGGGGGATCGCTCCGCCGAGGAGGTACGGAAGCGAATCCGCGTGATTCCCTTCGGAGCGCGCCGCCACGAGCCCAGGCATTTCGAGTTGATCGCCAGCGCGGTCCTCGGCCGCCAACGCCTGAAGCTCACCTACTGGAATCGCACTCGCGACGAGGTCACCGAGCGCGAGGTGTCGCCGCAGCGCCTGACCCACTACCGCAACAATTGGTACCTCGATGCGTGGGACCACCTGCGCAACGACCTGCGCAGCTTCGCGCTCGACGCGATACGCGAGGTCTCGATGGTGCCGGGGAAGGTGAGGGAGGTCCCGGACGCGGAGCTCGACGCGGTGCTCGCGAGCGGGTACGGGATATTTTCAGGGAAGAAGGTGCAGTGGGCGACGTTGCGGTTCACTCCGGAGAGGGCGCGGTATGTGGCGATGGAGGTGTGGCATCCGAAGCAGCGGGCGAGGTGGGAGAAGGATGGGAGCTACGTGCTCGAGGTACCCTATAGCTCCGAGGCCGAGCTGCTGATGGATATCCTGAAGTTCGGAGCGGATGTCGAAGTCACGGGCCCCGGCGCGCTCCGGGAATCGGTCCGAAGCCGAGCCACGGCAACAACGCGGCTTTACGGAAAGTGAGTCCCAATGGCATGACTCCGTACGCCACCGTACCGACGCGCCATGACGATTCGGCCACAATGCGGTCTCCAGAAGGAGTTCCCCATGTGGCGCCCCAAACCGATGCAGGTCGATAACAACCAGTGGGTGAAGCAGCACGGCGGCTGGCAGCGCGCCAGCGATCCTTCATAGCGTCATCCGGTGAGACCGGTTCGTTAACCGGCGGCCATGCCCTCCGCGAAACCCATCCAGCTCATCCTCGCGCGCCAGCTCGCAAGCTGCCTCGCCATGCCCATCCTCATCGTGGATACCGAGGGCAGGCTCATCTTCTACAACGAGCCGGCCGAGGCGATCCTGAACCAGCGCTTCGAGGAGACGGGGGAGATCGCCGCCGACACGTGGAGCACCCTCTTCGCGCTGGCCGACGAGGAGCGCAAGCCCATCGCGCAGGAAGACCGCCCCACCATGATGGCGCTTTCCGAGCGCAGGCCCTTCTCGCGCACCGTGTGGATGCAATGCGGGCACCGCGACTGGAAGCATACGAGCATCACGGCCTTCCCGCTCATCGGCGAGGGCGGGCAGTTCCTCGGCGCGCAGATGGTCTTCTGGGAAGTGTGAAATGCAAGTCACGCTGTGGGGCACGCGCGGCTCCCTCGCCACACCCGGGCCGGAGATGGCGCGATACGGCGGCAATACCTCGTGCGTGGGCGTGATCGGGCGCGAGGGCACGATGCTGGTGCTGGACGCGGGCACGGGCATCCGCCGCCTGGGGGCCACGATTCCGGAGTCCGTCCGGCGCGTGCACATCCTCCTCACGCACCTGCACATGGACCACATCCAGGGACTGGGCTTCTTCGCGCCCCTGTATCGGCCCGGCGTCGAGGTGCATGTCTGGGGCCCGGGCAGCTCCACGCTCGGATTGGAGGCGCGCCTCATGCGCTATCTTTCGCCCCCGCTCTTTCCGGTGAATCTGTCGGAGCTGCCGTGCAAGCTCGTCTTCCACCAGGTGCCCGCGGGCGTGGGCGAGATCGGCGAGTTTCGCGTCAGCTCCGCGCTCGTGTGCCATCCGGGTCCCACGGTGGGATACCGCATCGCCGAAGCGGGCGGAGGCGTGCTCACCTATTTGCCCGATCACGAGCCGGCGCTGGGCTGCCTGCGCTTTCCTTCCTTGCCGAGAGGATGGACTTCCGGCGCGGAGCTCGCCGCGGGAGCCGACCTGCTGATCCACGATGGCCAGTACAGCGCAGCCGAGTATCCGAGCCACTGGGGATGGGGACACAGCTCGCTCAAGCAGACGCTCGAATTCGGGACGATGACCGAGGTGAAGCAGCTCGTGCCTTTCCACCACGACCCCGGCCACACCGACGAAGATCTCGACCGCCTGATGGCGCAGGCACTGGAAGAGGCGAAGCCCGGCTATCGGGTCACGCCGGGACTGGAAGGCACGGTGCTCGAGGTCTGATGGTCCAAGTGCGATGGCGCACCGACCACGGGCCTCGCGGGGCCTAGATTGCCGCTACTCATGCATACGGAGATGCCCCATGGACAAGCATCCTGCTGGCGGGGGCGATCGTCGCGACCTCCGCCGGCCAGGTCGTGATTCCGGGCGTGTGGGTGTGGCGTGACGGCAAGCATGAATCCGCGCCGTTAAGATGTCCGCATGTCCTCCGGTCCTGATTCGTCTCCGTCGGCTTCCCTTCTCGAGTACCACGAGCGCAGCAAGCACCGCCTCCAACGCTACGCGCCCGGGCCGGGCGGGCTCGACTGGGCGCGCCAGCCGGATCCTTTCCGCACGTTCGCAGGGGCGCCCCAATTTCGATTGCCACTCGCGGCCGATGCGCTCGCGACCCGTCATGACGACGTGCGCGCCGGGGTTCTCCCTGCGCCCGCGCCCGTCGAGCTGGGAAGCGTAGCCACCCTCTTCGAACTGGCGTTCGGGCTTTCGGCGTGGAAGGCGTTCGGCGCCAATCGTTGGGCGCTGCGGTGCAATCCCTCGAGCGGCAACCTGCATCCGACGGAGGCCTACCTGCTCTGCGCGGCGATGCCGGGATTGCCGGGGGGGCTCTACCATTACGTGAGCCGCGAACATGCGCTCGAGCAGCGCGCGGCGGTGAACGGGCCGAGCGGCGGCCTTCTCATCGGCGTGAGCTCGATCCATTGGCGCGAGGCGTGGAAGTACGGCATGCGCGCGTGGCGCTATTGCCAGCACGATTGCGGACACGCCATCGCCGCAGTTGCGTACGCCGCCGCGGCGCTCGGATGGCAGACGCGCATGGTTTCGACGGTCTCCGACGATGCGCTCGCGGGACTGCTCGGGCTCGATCGCGTCGATGACTTCGCGAACGCCGAGGACGAAGCGCCCGATGCGCTGCTATGGATCGGCGATCCTCAAGCGCGGCCGGACGTCGATCGCCTGCGCGCGGCGATGCGCGATGCGCCGTGGCAAGGACACGCGAACCTGTTGAGCGCCTCGCACGTGCAATGGGACGACATCGACGCGATCCATCGCGCGACGGTGAAGCCGGCCACGGCTGAATCACCGGAGCCGGTCGCGCCGGACCTTCCACCGCCATCGCGGCACGTGAAAGACCTGTCCTTCGCCGACCTCGCCCGCCAGCGCCGCAGCGCCGTGGATTTCGACGGCGTGACGCGCATCGACGCGAGCGCCTTCTTCGCGATGCTGGAATGCCTGATGCCGCGCGCCGGCACGCCGCCGTGGAACACGTGGCCGGCGCCGCCCCAGATGCATCCCGCGTTCATGGTGCATCGCGTCGACGATCTGGTGCCGGGCCTCTACATCCTGGTGCGCGACCCGTCCGCGATGGCGAGCCTCAAGGCCTCGATGCGCCCCGATTGGCTTTGGGAGAAGGTCGGTCCCGCGCATCTGCCGCTCTATCTCCTGCTGCCGCACGACCTGCGCGGCGCGGCGCGCCTCATCTGCTGCCATCAGGACATCGCCGCGGATTCCTGTTTCGCACTCGGGATGCTCGCGCACTTCGGCGCCGCGATGGACGCGCCGTGGCGCTACCGCCATCTCTACTGGGAGTGCGGGATGCTCGGGCACGTGCTCTACCTCGAGGCCGAGGCGGCCGGCATCCGCGCCACGGGGATCGGCTGCTTCTTCGACGACGAGATGCACGAGCTGCTCGGCATCTCCGATCGCACGTGGCAGAGCCTGTATCACTTCACGGCGGGCGGGCCGGTGGAGGATCGACGGCTCTCGACGCTACCTCCGTACGATCACCTTTCGCCTCGCTGACACCCTGGGGGCGAACCCTCGCGGGATCACGAGTCGCCGGAATGATGGAATACGCTTTCGAGCGGCTTGCCGAATACCGCGGAGATCCTGAACGCCGCCTCCAGCGAGGGCGAGTATTTCCCCAGCTCGATCGCGTTCACGGTCTGGCGAGTGACGCCGATCTTCTCGGCCAGCTCCTGCTGCGTCATCTCCCCGTGCTCGAAGCGCAGGCGCCGGATCTCGTTCGTGATCGCGCCCATGTCAGGCGCCGCGCCGGTATTGGATGAACCGGCACGCCGAGCGCAGGATCTCGGTGGTCACGAGGATGAAGAGCAGCGCGTTCGTGTTGAAGAGGATCGGCGGGTCGAACGTGGCGAAGAAGCAGGCGAGCGCCACGGCCGTGGCGAGCGCGGAATAGGCCACCCGCATGGACCGCAGCTCGATCAGCTTGTCGCGCTCGTCGCGCGGCGTCTTCGCGTCCTTCGGGGAGAAGGCGGCGGCGGCGATCATCAGCACCACCTGCAGGACCACGAGCGCCACGATCGTCTCCAGCAGGCCGAAGCGAAGGCTGCCGCCATGGGGCCCGGCATGGATCACCGACCAGAAATAGAAGCCGTAGATGGCCGCCATCGAGAGCATCGAGATCCAGGCGGATTTTTCGCGGAAGGACATGGGAAACCCCTTGGGTTGTCTGATATATACGACATAATATATGAAATATAATACTTCATGTCAAGTATATTGGACATAACCATGGGGTGCGTGATGCGCTAGCATCTGCCTTGAGCGGATCGGGAGGGCGCATGACGACGATGGGCAAGGGCCGCCTCGAAGCCTTCAGCGACGGCGTGATCGCCGTCATCATCACCGTCATGGTGCTCGAGATGAAGGTGCCCCACGGCACCGACTTCGCATCCCTGGCGCCGCTCGTCCCGGTCTTCCTCGCCTACGTGCTGAGCTTCATCTACGTCGGCATCTACTGGAACAACCACCATCACCTGATGCACCCCGTGCAGCACGTCAACGGCTCCATCCTGTGGGCCAATCTGCACCTGCTCTTCTGGCTCTCGCTCATTCCGTTCGTGACGGGATGGGTGAGCGAAAACCATTTCGCTCCCTGGCCCGTCGCACTTTATGGCGTGGTGCTGATGTTCTCGGGGCTTTCCTTCGTTCTCCTCACGCGCTGCCTCGTGACCCTCCACGGCAAGGATTCGGTGATCGCCAAATCGCTGCGCGGCGACACGAAGGGCAAGGTCTCTGTGGCGATCTACGCGGGGGCGATCCCGCTCGCGTTCGTCGAGTGGTGGATCGCCATCGCGCTCTACGCCTTCGTGGCGGCGATGTGGTTCGTGCCGGACCGCAGGATCGAGAAGCGATAGCTACCCTCTTCCCGGCCCTCTCCCAAGGGAGAGGGAACGTG
>JAAOZZ010000316.1 GCA_012274175.1 Betaproteobacteria bacterium | reverse complement strand
GTGCAGTCCCAGTCGACCGCCGCCATCCTCACGACCTTCAACGAGGTCAACATGGCGCCGGTGATGGAGCTCAGGGCGCGCTACAAGGACCGCTTCGAGAAGGAGCACGGCGTGAAGCTGGGCTTCATGTCCTTCTTCGTGAAGGCGGCGGTGCACGCGCTGCGCAAGTACCCGGTCGTGAACGCTTCCATCGACGGGCACGACATCGTCTACCACGGCTACTTCGACATCGGCATCGCGGTGGGCAGCGAGCGCGGCCTCGTGGTGCCGGTCCTGCGCAACGCCGACGCGCTGTCGATCGCCGAGATCGAGCAGGCGATCGCGGATTTCGGGCGGCGCGCGAAGGACGGCAAGATCACCATCGAGGAGCTCACGGGCGGCACGTTCTCCATCTCCAACGGCGGGGTCTTCGGCTCGATGCTCTCCACGCCCATCATCAACCCGCCCCAGAGCGCGATCCTCGGCGTCCACGCGACCAAGGACCGCCCCGTGGCCGAGAACGGGCAGGTGGTGATCCGGCCGATGAACTACCTCGCGCTTTCCTACGACCACCGCATCATCGACGGGCGCGAGGCGGTGCTGGCACTGGTGGCGATGAAGGAAGCGCTCGAGGACCCGGCCCGCCTCCTGCTGGACCTCTAGGGTCGATGCGTGGCGCGCCGGAAGAAGCGGATCACGGCCCGTGCCATCGCGTGGCGGATCTTCTTCTTCGTCGCGGGCTCGCTGCTGGTGGGCTTCCTCACCGTGTTCCTCGACGCAGAGCTGGGCATCTACCTGCCGCGCCATTTCGCCGTGTCGCTCGCGGTGGGCATCGCGGTGGGCGTGACCTTCTGGCTGCTGCGCCTGCTCAAGCATCCTCCGCTCTTCCTGCGTGACGTGCCGCCGCTCGCGGCGGGCCTTTGCGCCGGGTTGGGCGTCCACATCGCCAGGTTCTGGCTCAAATAGACGGGAAATCCATGGCGCAAGCATTCGACGTGCTCGTGATCGGTGCCGGACCGGGCGGCTACATCGCCGCGGTCCGCGCGGCCCAGCTGGGTCTGCGCACCGCCTGCATCGAGGGCTGGAAGAACGCGAAGGGCGAGCTGGCCCTCGGGGGCACCTGCCTCAACGTGGGCTGCATACCCTCCAAGGCGCTGCTCGCCTCGTCGGAGGAATTCGAGAAGGCGAGCCGGCACCTGGATGCCCACGGCATCAGCGTCTCGGGCGTGAAGATCGACATCGCGAAGATGCAGTCGCGCAAGGACGCGATCGTCACCAAGATGACCAAGGGGATCGAGTACCTCTTCAAGAAGAACAAGATCACGTGGCTGCAAGGCTTCGGCAGGCTCGTATCGGGCGGCGAGGCCTACGCCGTGGAAGTGGGCGGCGAGACGGTGCAGGCGAAGCACGTGATCGTGGCCACGGGGTCGAAGGCGCGGCACCTGCCCGGCGTGGCGGTGGACAACGAGCTGGTCTGCGACAACGAGGGCGCGCTCGCCTTCGGCGCGGTGCCCAGGCGCCTGGGCGTGATCGGCGCGGGGGTGATCGGACTGGAGCTGGGCAGCGTGTGGCGCCGCCTGGGGGCGGAGGTCACGATCCTCGAGGCGCTGCCGGCCTTCCTCGGCGCCTGCGACGAGGCGGTGCAGAAGGAGGCCTGGAAGCAGTTCACCAAGGTGCAGGGCCTGGACATCCGCCTGGGCGTGAAGATCGGCAAGGTCACGGCCCGCAAGGCCGGCATCGCGGTCGAATACGCGGACGACCAGGGAGCGGCGCAGAAGCTCGAGTGCGACCGGCTTGTGGTCTCCATCGGGCGCGTGCCCAACACCGACGGCCTCGGCGCCGAGGCCGTGGGCCTCAAGCTCGACGCCCGCGGCTTCATCGAGGCCGACGACCATTGCCGCACCAACCTGCCCAATGTCTACGCCATCGGCGACGTGGTGCGCGGCCCCATGCTCGCCCACAAGGCCGAGGACGAAGGCGTGATGGTGGCGGAGCTGATCGCGGGACAGAAACCCCACATCGACTACGCCTGCATCCCGTGGATCATCTACACCAACCCCGAGATCGCATGGGTGGGCAAGAGCGAGCAACAGGCGAAGGCCGAGGGCATCGTGGTGAAGACGGGACAGTTCCCCTTCTCGGTGAACGGGCGCGCGCTGGGCCTGAACGAGCCGGTGGGATTCGCCAAGGTGGTCGCCGACGCCGCCACCGACCGGGTGTTGGGGGTGCACATCATCCACGCGCGGGCCTCCGACGTGATCCAGGAAGGCGTGACCACCATGGAGTTCGCCGGCGCCGCGGAGGACATCGCGCGCATCGTCCACGGGCATCCCACGCTCTCGGAGGTCGTGAAGGAAGCGGCGCTGAACGTCGACAAGCGCTCGCTCAACATGTAGCCGGCCCGACGCTTCCTGACCCCGAATGCGAGCGCCGAGCGAAATCGCGATTCCCGAGGAAGACCGCGACGAAGAAGTCGACGGATCGGAATTCTCCGGGCCCCTCGAGTGGTACTGGCACTTCAGCCAGCGGGGCGACTTCGAGACCGACAGCGACCAGCTGCGCGTGCTGAACGAGCTGCAGCGCCTGTTCGAGGAGCTGGAGGATTACCGGCAATACCGCGCCGGCAAGATCAACCGGCTGGTGACCAACCTGGGCGCGGGCCGCAGGCCGCCGCGCGGAATGTACATCTGGGGCGGCGTGGGGCGCGGCAAGTCGCTCATGATGGACGCCTTCTTCAAGGTCTCGCGCCATCGCCGCAAGCGCCGCGTCCACTTCCACGAGTTCATGCGCGAGATCCACGCGCGGATGCGGGGGCTGTCGGGCCAGGAGGATCCGCTCGACCTCATCTCCACGGAGATCGCCCGGGAGCTGCGGCTGCTCGCATTCGACGAGTTCCACGTGGCCGACATCGCCGACGCGATGATCCTCGCGCGCCTCCTGGAACTGCTCATCGCCAAGGGCGTCGTCCTCGTGATGACCTCCAACTACCGTCCCGACACCCTGTATCCCGACGGGCTGCAGCGCGCGCGGTTCCTGCCCGCCATCGAGATCCTCCAGCGCGACCTGGAGGTGGTGGAGCTGGGCGGCGCGAAGGACCATCGGCGCCGCCTGCTCGACGCGCTGAGCGTCTACTACACGCCCCTCGACGACCACGGCGACCCGCACCTCGCGCGCTTCTTCGAGGCCATGACGAAGGCCACCTACGCGGAGCATGGCGCGATCGAGGTGGGCGGCCGGGCGCTGCCGTTTCTCCGGCGGGCCAAGGGCGTCATCTGGTTCGATTTCGCCGAGCTCTTCGAGAAAGCCCGCTCCCAGGTGGACTACCTCGAAGTCGCCAGCGCCTACCACACCGTGCTGATCTCGCGCGTGAAGCGCATGGCGCCGACCCAGACCGACGTCGTGCGGCGCTTCACCTGGCTGGTGGACGTGTTCTACGACCAGCGGGTGAAGCTCGCGCTCTCGGCGGAGGCGGCGCCGGAGGCGCTCCTGGCACCCGGCGACGAGCACTCGGGGGCGGAACGCATGGTGCGCCAGGAATTCGTGCGCACCGCGAGCCGCCTGCGGGAGATGCAGTCCCGCGACTATTTCTCGCGCAAGCACGCGAGCGCCGGGAATCCGCGGGTACTTGCCAAATAGCAGGGTGCGCGGGCGCCAATTTCATGATAATGGGGACTCACCCCAACCGTTCGAAACCGGGCCCGGCGAGATGAAAGCGATCCTGC
>JAAOZZ010000036.1 GCA_012274175.1 Betaproteobacteria bacterium | reverse complement strand
GCAACCGACGTGCGGTCGGCCTCGCGAAGCATGGCAACCATTTGTTCTTCGGTGAAACGGCTCTTCTTCATGGGCTCCTCTGGTGAGTCCAGGAGCCATTCTCTCAATTTATGATTGGTCCGAAAAACCCAGGCAGGTCAGCGCCGCCCGTGATCGACGCTCCGTTGGAATTGCCGCTCATCACGCTTTCGACGATTCGCACGGTGGCTGGCGTCCCGACACTTACGCCATCAAACGCGAAATTGGAAATGACGCACTTCTCGATTGCGAGCGAATTGCCGGCGGTCATCGAGATGCCGGTGAGTCCGCCGACGGCCCGGATGTCCAGGCCGCGCAGGACGACGTCGACACCCGCTTTCGCGATAGTGATCGCCGTGCCCGAAGTCGCGACAATGGCGGCTTGCGAATTCCCGATGATGGAAACCGATTGGTTGATCGCGACGGGGCCGTAGTCGGCCGCGTCCACTGCCACGATCTCTCCGCCTGCATCGACCACGCTGATGGCGGCGGCGAAGGTGCGGCAGGGCCTGATCTGCCGGCAATCGAATCGGGTATTGAGGTCCGCGCCGTCCGACGCCACGTAGGCCTGCGGCGCAGCGGCGGCGGGGCTGCAGGCAATGGCACAGGCAATGGCTGCCGAATGCAGCACGACGGAATATCGATCCATGTGGAGCTCCTTGTCTTTGCGAAGAGACGACGAAATTGCGCCCCCGGGAACGACCCGAATCGGAGCGCGCCGGTGCCGACCATTGAGCCGCTTCGCGACAGGAATCGAAATGGATTAATCGGCACCGCCGTGGCGGGAAATGTCGCCACAAAGGTCGGGCGTTTGCATTCGTGGCAAGCAAACGTTGTGGATAAGAGGGCCCCGGTCGCCGTGAATTGCCTCCTTATCCACACCGCATTGCTCACTCGCGCTCCCATGTCGCAAGCGAGTTGCCTGCGCGTAAACTCTTTCCCATGCCGATGAAGACCACCGCCGGAAATCATGGCGAGGCCGCCAAGGGCCGCGGCGCCACCATCAACCTGGAAGGCCGCTTCGAGAAGCTGTCGCGCGAAGCGGCGGACGACGGCTGGTTCCAGGAGCCCGGCGACGAGCCCGCCAAGCCGAAGACCGTCATCGCCATCGAGCGCGCGAAATCGATCATCTCGCGCAACGATTCTCCCGACATCGGATTTTCCCAGTCGCTGAATCCCTATCGAGGTTGCGGCATCGGATGCCCGTATTGCTACGCCCGCCCCAGCCACGCGTACCTCGGGCTTTCCCCCGGCCTCGATTGGGAGACGCGCCTCACCGCGAAGACCAACGCCGCGGAGCTCCTGCGCGAGGAGCTGGCAAAGCCCGGCTACCGCTGCGAGACCATCGTCATCGGCGTCAACACCGATGCCTACCAGCCCATCGAGCGCGAGTACCGGATCACGCGGTCGATCCTCGAGGTGGCCGTGGAAACCCGGCATCCCGTGGGGCTCATCAGCAAGTCGGCGCTGATCGAGCGCGACATCGACTTGATCCAGGACCTCGCGCGCGACCGGCTCGTGAGCGTGACCATCACCATCGTCACCCTCGACCACGGCATTTCGCGCCACCTCGAACCGCGCTCGAGCGCGCCCGCGCGCCGCCTCGTCGCCATGCGCCGGCTGAAGGACGCCGGGATCCCGGTGCACGTGAACGTGGCGCCCGTGATCCCGTTCCTCACGGATTCCGAGCTCGAGAGCATCCTCGAAGCCTCGGCCGAGGCGGGCGCCAGCACGGCCTCGTACACGCTCCTTCGCCTGCCCTGGGAAGTGAAGGATGTCTTCAAGGCGTGGCTCGAGGAGCGCTTTCCGCTCAAGGCCGCGCACGTCATGTCGCGCGTGCACGAGATGCGCGGCGGCCGCGACAACGACCCCAACTTCGGCAGCCGCATGAAGGGGCAGGGCCTCTGGGCGGAGCTGCTGCGGCAGCGCTTCGCCAAGGGGTGCGAGCGCTTCGGGCTGAACCAGGAGCGCTGGGAGGGGCTGAACACGAGCCTTTTCAAGGCGCCGTCGAGGCACGGGCAGGGGCAGCTCTTCTCGTAGGGGAGAGGCGGCCGAACGCGAGTGGCCCGGGAAGGGTCCAACCGCTATAATTTGTAGGTTTTTCCCGCCGAGGACACAATCCGGCAGCGGGAAGCATCTCGCCCCAAAGCACCCCTTTTGAGGAGCTGGAATGTCCGCATTGCCCGTCTCGCTGGAAGACAAGTACACGCTCGCCTCCGGGCGCGTATATCTCAACGGCACCCAGGCGCTCGTGCGCCTCGCGATGATGCAGCGCGAGCGCGATCTCGCCGCCGGCCTGAACACCGCCGGATTCATCTCGGGCTATCGCGGCTCTCCCCTCGGCGGCTTCGACCAGGCGCTGTGGAAGGCGAAAGGCCACCTCAAGGATCATCACATCCACTTCACGCCGGGCGTGAACGAGGAGCTCGCGGCCACCGCGGTGTGGGGCTCGCAGCAGGTGGGCCTCTTCGAAGGCGCGAAGTACGACGGCGTCTTCGCCATGTGGTACGGGAAGGGCCCCGGCGTGGACCGCTGCGGCGACGTCTTCAAGCACGCCAACGCCGCGGGAACGGCGAAGCATGGAGGCGTGCTCCTGCTCGCCGGCGACGACCACGCGTGCAAGTCCTCGACGCTCCCGCACCAGAGCGAGCACGCCTTCGACGCGGCGATGATCCCGGTGCTCTATCCGACGGGCGTGCAGGAGATCATCGAGCTCGGCCTGCACGGCTTCGCGATGTCGCGCTACTCGGGCCTGTACGTGGCCTTCAAGACCATTTCCGAGACGGTCGATTCCTCCGCATCCATCGACGTCGATCCCGACAGCCCGCGCATCGTCCTGCCGCAGGATTTCCAGCTCCCCGCCGCGGGCGTGAACATCCGCTGGCCCGACGCGCCGATGGAGCAGGAGCTGCGCGTGCAGCACGACAAGATCTACGCCGCACTCGCCTACTGCCGCGTGAACCGCCTGAATCGCATCACCATCGACTCGCCCCATCCCCGGCTGGGCATCATCGCCTCGGGCAAGAGCTACCTCGACGTCCTGCAGGCGCTCGAAGACCTGGGCATCGACGCCAGGCACGCCGCCGAGGTGGGCATCCGGCTCTACAAGGTCGGCATGCCCTGGCCGCTCGAGCCCAACGGCATCCGCGAGTTCGCCCAAGGCCTGGACGAGATCCTCGTGGTCGAGGAGAAGCGCCAGGTCATCGAATACCAGATGAAGGAGCAGCTCTACAACTGGCGCGACGACGTGAGGCCGCGCGTGATCGGCAAGTACGACGAGCACGGCGAATGGGAAGTGCACCGCAGCGAGTGGCTCCTTCCGGCAGCGGGGGAGCTCACGCCGGCGATGGTGGCGCGCGTGATCGCCCGTCGCATCGGGAAGTTCTATACCTCCCCCATCATCGAGGCGCGGCTCAAGTTCCTCGAGGCGAAGGAAGCGGCACTCGCCCGGCCGCGCCCGAAGGTGGCCCGAATTCCGTACTTCTGCTCCGGCTGCCCGCACAACACCTCGACGCGGGTGCCGGAAGGCTCGAAGGCCCTGGCGGGCATCGGCTGCCACTACATGGCGATCTGGATCCGTCCCGAGGAGACGATGACCTTCACCCAGATGGGCGGCGAAGGCGCTCCGTGGATCGGCATCCAGCCGTTCACCGAGACCAAGCACATCTTCGCCAACATCGGCGACGGCACCTACTACCACTCCGGGATGCTTTCGATCCGCGCGGCGGTGGGGGCGAACGTGAACATCACGTACAAGATCCTCTACAACGACGCGGTCGCGATGACCGGCGGACAACCCGTGGATGGGCCGCTCACCGTTCCCATGATCACGCGCCAGGTCGCCGCGGAAGGCGTGAAGAAGGTGGTGGTGGTGACCGACGAGCCGGGCAAGTACGGCCCGGGCGCGGACTTCGCCCCGGGCGTCACCGTCCATCACCGCGACGACCTGGACCAGGTCCAGCGCGAGCTGCGGGAAGTGACCGGCGTAAGCGTGCTGGTCTACGACCAGACCTGTGCCGCCGAGAAACGCCGCCGCCGCAAGCGCGGCACCTTCCCCGATCCGCAGAAGCGCGTGGTGATCAATGAGCTGGTGTGCGAGGGATGCGGCGACTGCGGCGTCAAGTCCAACTGCCTTTCCATCGTGCCGGTGGAGACGGAATTCGGCCGCAAGCGCGCGATCGACCAGAGCTCGTGCAACAGGGATTACTCGTGCCTCAAGGGTTTCTGCCCGAGCTTCGTCACGGTGGAGGGCGGGCAGCTGCGCAAGCGCCGCTCGGTGGTCCAGGAAGTCGAGGCGGCGCTGCCGCAGCCGGGCCTGCCCGCCCTCGACCGCCCCTACGGCATCCTGGTGACGGGCGTGGGCGGAACGGGTGTCGTCACCATCGGCGCGATCCTCGGCATGGCCGCGCACCTGGAGGGCAAGGGTGTCGCGATCCTCGACATGGCGGGACTCGCGCAGAAGGGCGGCTCGGTGTATTCCCACATCCGGATCGCGCGCAAGCCCGAGGAGATCCACGCGGTGCGCATCGCGGCGGGCGAGGCGCGCCTCGTGCTGGGCTGCGACATGATCGTCGCGGCTTCCGACGAGGCGATCGCGAAGATGCAGTCGGGGACCACGCGCGCCGTCGTCAATGCCGACGTGGCGCCCACGGGAGCCTTCACGAAGGACCCGGACTTGCAGGTTCCCGCGCAGGGCATGGCCGATGCGATCCGCGATGCCTGCGGCGACGGCGCGGCGGATTTCGTCGACGCGAGCGCGCTTGCGACCGCGCTGCTGGGGGACTCCATCGCGACCAACCTCTTCATGGTCGG
>JAAOZZ010000315.1 GCA_012274175.1 Betaproteobacteria bacterium | reverse complement strand
GCCCGCGGCCCCTCGCGAAGTCGTGCTCCAGCCCGAAGAGTCCCGTGCGATGGGCGCGCTGCCCGGCGGTACGCGGCCGCAGTCCGCCGCCGCCGCCCTCCCCGCGCAATCTCCTGCGGAGGCAACCGCTCCGAAGCGCGCGCCGAGCGCCGCGAGCCTGATACACGACGCAGCGACCCCGCAGTCCGCACCACCCCTCAAGCTCGAGCGCCTGCAGGACAAGCCCCGGGTACCGGCGGAAGTGAGCGCGGGCTACGAGGCGCTGCGCAGCGGCAACCTCGAGGCCGCGGGACGCGACTACTCCGCGGCGATCGCGAAAGACCCGGGCAACCTCGATGCGCAGCTGGGCCTCGCCACCGTGGCGGCGCGGGCAGGCAAGCGCTCGCTTGCCGCGCTGCACTATCGCCAGGCGCTCGAGATCGATCCCCGCAACGGGACCGCCCTCGCGGGAATGGCCGCGCTCGCCCAGGACGCGCGTCCCGAGGCCGTGGAGGCGCAGCTGCGCACCGAGCTCGCGAAATCGCCCGACAGCGCGGCGCTGCACGGGGCGCTGGGCGACCTCTACGCGGCGCGGGCGCGCTGGAGCGAGGCCCAGGCGGAGTTCTTCGAAGCCCACCGCCTCGATCCGGGCAACGCCGACATCACGTACAACCTCGCCGTGAGCCTCGACCACCTGGGACAGGCACGGGCCGCCGCGGACTTCTACCGCAGGGCCCTCGAGGCGGCGAACGAGCAATCCGCGCAGTTCGATCCCGCGGCCGCGGCACGGCGGCTCTCGGAGCTGCGCTGATGGGCAGCATCCAGGGCACGCCGCTCTCGCAGGTCCCCCTGGGGCAGACGCTGCTCACCAAGGGGATCATCAGCCAGGACCAGCTCAACATCGCGCTGACGGAGCAGAAGCGCTTCAAGTCGCCGCTGGGCAAGGTGCTGGTCACCCTGGGCTTCGTGACCGAGGCCACGATCCGCGACATCCTGTCCGAGACGCTGGGGCAGGTGTCCATCGACCTGGAGAGCACCATCGTCGATCCGGCCGCGATCGCGCTGGTGCCCAAGGACATGGCGCGGCGCTACCACGTGCTGCCGGTGAGCTACGACGCGGACAAGAAGCTGCTGCTGATCGCCGTGTCGGACCCGGCCAACGTGGTCGCCCTCGACCAGATCCGCGCGATCGCGCGCGAGGACCTGCGCATCGAGCAGGTGCTCGCGCGCGAATCCGACATCACCATCGGAATCGAGCACCACTACGGCTTCGAGCTCTCGATCGACGGGATCCTGAACGAGATCGAGACCGGCGAGATCGACTACCAGAGCCTCGCGGCGGACTTCGACGAGTACAGCCAGCCCGTGGTGCGCCTGGTCGACGCGCTGCTGAACGACGCGGTCAAGCGGAGCGCCTCCGACATCCACTTCGAGCCCGAGCAGGGGTTCCTGCGCATCCGCTACCGCATCGACGGCGTGCTGCGCCAGATCCGCAGCCTGCACAAGAACTACTGGGCGGCGATGGTCGTGCGCCTGAAAGTGATGAGCGGCATGAACATCGCGGAGACGCGGGCACCCCAGGACGGGCGCATCTCCCTCATGCTCTCCGGCCACCAGGTGGACTTCCGCGTCTCCTCCCAGCCCACCACCCACGGCGAGAACATCGTGCTGCGCATCCTCGACCGCGACAAGGGCATCGTGCCCCTCGAGGAGCTGGGGCTGCACGCCGAGGACCTGAAGACGCTGAAGCTCATGCTGGCGCGCCCCGAGGGCATCATCCTCGTGACCGGCCCCACGGGCAGCGGCAAGACGACCACCCTCTACTCGATCCTCAACTACATCAACACCGAGGGCATCAACATCATGACCCTCGAGGATCCAGTCGAGTACCCCATGGCCATGATCCGCCAGACCTCGGTGAACGAGGTGGTGAAGCTCGATTTCGCCTCGGGCATCCGCTCGATGATGCGCCAGGACCCGGACGTGATCCTCGTGGGCGAGATCCGCGACCAGGAGACCGCCGAGATGGCGTTCCGCGCCGCGATGACGGGCCACCAGGTGTATTCGACGCTGCACACGAATTCGTCGATCGGCGCCGTGCCGCGCCTCATGGACCTGGGCGTGCTGCCCGACATCATGGCCGGCAACATCATCGGCGTGATCGCGCAGCGCCTGGTGCGCAAGCTCTGCCCCCATTGCAAGTCGGCGTACGCCCTGGACGCGGGCACGCGCCGGCTGCTGGGCATGGCCGCCGACGACTCCCGCCCCGTGTTCCAGTCCGTGGGGTGCTCGCGCTGCGACAACATGGGCTACAAGGGACGGGTGGCGATCATGGAGCTCTTCAAGCTCGACGCGGAGGTCGACGAGCTCATTGCCCGGCGCGCGACCGGGCGCGAGATCCGCACCGCCGCCGCCGCCAAGGGCTTCCGCGCGCTCGCCGAGGACGCGGTCTCCCGCGTGCTCCTGGGCCAGACCAGCCTCGAGGAGATCTCGCGCGTGGTCGACCTCACCGATCGAGTGATCTGAAGACGCCCGGTCGATGGCGCTATTCGCCTACCGGGGAGTCGACGCCGAAGGTCATATCTCCAGCGGCAACCTGGACGCGGCCAACGCGATCGACCTGGAGCTCAGGCTCAAGCGCCTGGGCCTGGACCTCATCACCTTCGACTCCGTAAAGCGCTCCACCGCGGCGCGCACGCGCCGGGTCTCGCGCACCGAGCTCATCACGTTCTGCTTCCACCTCTCGCAGCTGCTCCAGGCGGGCGTGAACATCATCGAGGCGCTCACGGACCTGCGCGACACCGTGGACAACCCCGGCTTCCGCCAGGTGATCGCGAGCCTGCTGGAGGACATCGAGGGCGGCCTGAAGCTCTCGGAAGCGATGGCCAACCACGGCTACTGCTTCGACACCGTCTTCGTGGCCCTGGTGCGCGCCGGCGAGCAGAGCGGGCAGTTGACGGAAGTGCTCGACGAGCTCTCCGAGAACCTCAAGTGGCAGGACGAGATCGCGGGGCAGGCCCAGCGCGCCATGGTCTACCCGGCCATCGTCTTCACCGTCATCATCGGCGTGATCTTCGTGCTCATGATCTTCCTCGTGCCCCAGCTCGCCGCCACGTTCCGGACCATGGTGCCGAAGCTGCCGCGGGAGACGGAGATCATGGTCGCGCTCTCCGCGTTCTTCGTGCGCTGGTGGTACCTGCTGCTCGGCGTGCCGGCGGTGCTCGTCGGGGGCGCATGGATGTTCGCCCGCACGAACGAGCGGGCGCAGCTGCTCATCGACGAGCTGTCGCTGCGCCTGCCGGTGCTGGGGGCGATCCGCCAGAAGATCATCCTCGCCCGCTTCTCGACCTTCTTCGCAATGCTCTACCGCGCCGGCATCAGCGTGCTCGACTGCATCCGCATCTGCGAGAAGATCGTGGACAACCGGGTGATGGAGGAGGGGCTGCAGCGCGTCGGCCGCAGCATCTCCGAAGGCCAGGGCATCTCCCAGGCGTTCATGGCGACCAAGCTCTTCCCGCCCCTGGTGCTGCGCATGCTGAGGGTGGGAGAGTCCACGGGGGGACTGGACAAGGCGCTGCTCAACGTGAGCTATTTCTACAACCGCGAGGTCCGCGAGGGCATCTCCCGCCTGCAGTCCCTGCTGGGGCCCGCCACCACGGTGATCCTGGGCCTGCTCATCGTGGCCATCCTCTACTCCATCTTCCTGCCGATCTACGACGTGATCGCGAAGATCAAGTTCTAGGGCGCGCGCGGTGTCGAGACATTTCATCTATCTCACCAACACGCGGCTCGTGAGCCTCGTCACGAGCGGCGCGCGCATCGCCGCGCGGCGCGAGTTCGCGGTGTCCGGCACGGGTGCGGCCGCGTTCGAGGCCTACCTCGCGGGGATCGCGACGGTCCCGGTCCACATCTTCACCGACTTGGCCGAGGAGGACTTCCGCCTCGACACGGTGCCCCACGTGGGCGGCCGCGACCGGGAGGTGATCCTCGCGCGCAAGCTCGCGCAGATATTCCGCAACACGCCCTACCGCTATGCGATCCTGCAGGGCCGGGAGGCCGAGGGCCGCCGCGACGATCGCGTGCTCTACACGGCCATCACCAATCCGGAGGTGCTGCGTCCCTGGATCGACTGCATCGAGCGGCTGCACGTGCCGCTTGCCGGCATCCACTCGGCGGCGGTGCTCTCCGGCGTGCTGCTCGACGAGCTGGACCTGGTCTTCTCCCACACGCTGCTCGTGACCTTCACGCCCGGGGAGGCGATGCGCCAGACGTACTTCCGCGACCGGGAAATCAAGTTCAGCCGCCTCACGCCCATCGACCTCGAGGAAGGCCAGAGCCTGGGCTCGATGATCTCGGAGGAGACCACGCGCACCTGGCAATACCTGGACAGCCTGCGCCACTTCGCCCAGGACGACCGCCTCGAGGTGTGCCTGGTGCTGCACTCCGGCGACCGCGAGGTGGTGCAGCCGGCCCTGCGCGACTTCGCCCAGATCCAGTACCGCGTCCTCGACATCGAGCACGTGGCGGCCAAGCTGGGGCTCAAGCCGGCGCCCCTCGGATCCTCGGCGGAAGAGGTGTTCGTCCACCTGTTCCTCATGCGCCGGGCCCGCAACCATTTCGCATCCGACGAGCTGCGCCGCTACGACACGCTGCGCAAGACGCGCAACGCGATCCTGGGAGCCTCG
>JAAOZZ010000314.1 GCA_012274175.1 Betaproteobacteria bacterium | reverse complement strand
GCCGCCGACCAGCCCGAAGGGCGGCGCTACCGCTAGCAGCCACCGCCGATGAACGCCACCGTCGCCCCCACCGCGGCCGCGAACGATCCGGCGGCCGGCATCGCCGAGCTGCTCTCCGATCTCGACCGGGAGCTCGTGGGGCTGGCGCCGGTCAAGCGGCGCATCGCCGAGATCGCGGCGCTGCTCGCCGTGGACAAGGCCCGCGCGGGCCTGGGCCTCACCGGCGCGCCTCCCTCGCTGCACATGTGCTTCACCGGCAACCCCGGCACCGGCAAGACCACGGTCGCGATGAAGATGGCGGGCATCCTCCATCGCCTCGGCTACTCGAGGAAGGGCCACCTGGTGGCGGTGACCCGGGACGACCTCGTGGGCCAGTACATCGGCCACACCGCGCCCAAGACCCGCGAGGTGCTGAAGCGCGCCATGGGCGGGGTCCTCTTCATCGACGAGGCCTACTACCTCTATCGCCCCGAGAACGAGCGCGACTACGGCCAGGAGGCGGTGGAGATCCTGCTGCAGGTGATGGAGAACCAGCGCGAGGACCTGGTGGTGATCCTCGCCGGGTACAAGGACCGCATGGAGCGGTTCTTCGAATGCAACCCGGGATTCGCCTCGCGCATCGCCCACCACGTGGATTTCCCCGACTACGACGGAGCGGAGCTGATGCGCATCGCCGAGCTCATGCTCGAGCGCATGGGCTACCGGCTCGACGCGGACGCCCGCGCCGCCTTCGAGCGCTATCTCGAGCGGCGCATGGCGCGGCCCCATTTCGCCAATGCGCGCAGCGTGAGGAACGCGCTGGACCGCGCGCGGCTGCGGCACGCGAGCCGGGTTTTTTCCGACCTGGCCCACGCCGACCGCGATGTGCTCACCACGATCCGCGCCGAGGACATCCTGGCCAGCCGCGTGTTCGAGGACGACGAAGGAGTCTCCCATGCTTGAGGCGCTGCTCTTCGACGTGGACGGCACCGTGGCCGAGACCGAGCACCTGCACCGCCGGGCGTTCAACCTCGCCTTCGAGCGCCACGGCATCGACATCCGCTGGAACGAGCGCGAATACCGCCGCCTGCTGCGCGTGCACGGAGGCAAGGAGCGCATCGCCCGCTCCTTGGCCGAGCACGAGGATCCGCGTTCGGCGGAAGAGGTCGCGGAGATCCACGCCACCAAGACGCGCTTCTACGAGATGCTGCTCGAGGCCGAGGGCGCTCCGTGGCGCCCGGGCGTGCGCCGGCTGATGGCCGAGGCGCAGCGCGCGGGCATGCGGCTGGCACTCGTCACCACCACGAGCCAGGCCAACCTGGAGCCGCTCTTCGGCCCGGTGCTGGGCCCCGGCTGGCGCTCGCGCTTCGACGCGATCGTGACGGGCGAGGCCACGGCGCGCAAGAAGCCGTCGCCGGACGCGTACCTGGAGGCGCTCAAGCGCCTGCGCGTGGCGCCGTCGCAAGCCGTAGCCTTCGAGGATTCCCACGCCGGCGTCGAATCGGCGCGCAACGCCGGCATCCCGGTGGTCGCAATCCGCAGCCACTGGCTTGAAGGCGACGACCTGTCCGCGGCCGACCTGGTGCTGGACCACCTCGGCGACTCCGGGGCGCTGTGGGAGCAGTCCCATCCGCAGGTGCGCAACCGATGGCTCTCGGCCAAGGCGCTGACCGCGTGGCACGCGCGGCACGCGGCGAACGAATCCCAACCCGCAACCTCGAGGGTAACCCGATGCACAGCTCGCCCATGACCCTCACGCAGTTCCTGATCGAGGAGCGCCGCCGATTTCCCGGCGCCACGGGGGAGCTGAACAGCCTGATTCTCTCCGTGGCGCTCGCGTGCAAGTCGGTGGCGACCGAGGTCGCCCAGGGTGCGCTCGCCGGTTCCCTCGGCGCGGCCGGATCCACCAACGTGCAGGGCGAGGTGCAGCAGCGCCTGGACGTGATCGCCAACGACGCCTTCCTGCGCTGCGTGGAGTGGGGCGGGGGCGCGGCGGCCATGGCCTCCGAGGAGATGGAAGCGCCCCGTCTCGCGCCCGCGGAACAGGCGGGCCGCTACCTCCTCGCCTTCGATCCCCTCGACGGATCGTCCAACATCGACGTGAACGTGTCGGTGGGAAGCATCTTCTCGATCCTGCGGGCCCCGCCCGCGGGTGAAAGCGCCAGCGACGAGCGCGCGTTCCTGCAGCCGGGCACGGCCCAGGTGGCGGCGGGCTACGCCATCTACGGCCCGAGCACGATGTTCGTGCTCTCCGTGGGCACCGGTGTCCACGCCTTCACGCTGGAGCGCTCCATCGGCGAGTTCCTCCTCACCCACCGCGACCTGCGCATACCCGAGCGAACGGCGGAATTCGCCATCAACACCTCCAACAGCCGCTTCTGGGAGCCGCCCGTGCGCCGCTACGTGGCCGAGTGCCTCGCGGGAGCGAGCGGGCCGCGGGGGCGCGACTTCAACATGCGATGGATCGCCTCGCTCGTGGCCGAGGCGCACCGCATCCTCATGCGCGGGGGCGTCTTCCTGTATCCGCGCGACCGCAAGGATCCCGCCCGGCCCGGCCGCCTGCGGCTGCTGTACGAAGCGAATCCCATCGGCTTCCTCATCGAGCAGGCGGGAGGGCGCGCGAGCACGGGCCTCGCACCGGTCCTGGAAGCCGCGCCCCAGGAGCTGCACCAGCGCATCCCGTTCGTCTTCGGATCCCGCGAGGAAGTCGAGCGCATCGAGCGCTACCACGCCGAGGACACGGGAGACGCCGACCTCGACTTGCCGCTGTTCCAGGCGCGCGGGCTCTTCCGCGATTCCGTGAGCGCCTGAGCCGATGTCCGCCAAGCATCCCATCATCGCCATCACCGGCTCCTCGGGCGCCGGCACGACTTCCGTCACCAACACCTTCGAGAAGATCTTCCGCCGCGAGAAGGTGGACGCGGCCCTCGTGGAAGGCGACAGCTTCCATCGCTATGCGCGCAACGAGATGCGCGAGGTGATGGGCGCCCAGGAGAAGGGCAGCCACTTCAGCCATTTCGGCGCCGAGGCGAACCTCTTCGACGAGTTGGACGCGCTCTTCCGCGAGTATTCCGCCACGGGTCGTGGCAAGCGGCGCTATTACGTGCACGACGATGCGGAAGCCGCGCGCCGAGCCGTCCCGGCGGGCACGTTCACGCCCTGGCAGGACCTTCCCGCCGATACCGACCTGCTCTTCTACGAGGGACTGCACGGCGCGGTGGAGTCGGGCGGCGCCAACGTGGCCCAGTACCCGGACCTGCTGATCGGCGTGGTGCCGGTGATCAACCTCGAGTGGATCCAGAAGCTGCAGCGCGACCAGTCGATGCGCGGCTATTCCACGGAGGCCGTGACCGACACGATCCTGCGCCGGATGCACGACTACGTGCACTACATCTGTCCGCAGTTCACCCGCACCCACGTGAATTTCCAGCGGGTGCCGACCGTGGACACGTCCAACCCGTTCATCGCCCGCGAGATCCCCACGCCCGACGAGAGCTTCGTCGTGATCCGCTTCCGCGACCCGCGCGGGATCGATTTCCCCTACCTGCTGGGCATGCTGCACGACTCGTTCATGTCGCGCCCCAACACCATCGTGGTGCCCGGCGGGAAGATGGAGCTCGCGATGCAGCTCATCTTCACGCCGTTCATCTGGCGGTTGATGGAGCGAAGGCGCAAGGCCCTCGCCGCCTAGCGGGACGCTACTTCGGGCAGTTCGCCGCGTCGCCGGGGACCTTGCCCACGAGGAGCAGGAAGCTCTCGAAGGGCCCCATGTTGCCCATGGCCTCGCCCATCGGCCCGTCGAACGAGAGGCGCCCGAACAGCATCGCCTTCATCGGGCCGTAGTCGCCGTGGCCCATCTCGATCCAGCGCCGGGTCTCGGCCGTCATCAGGTAATCGACGCCGGTATCGAGCGGCGGGCTCTCGGCCGCACTCCCGCCCGAGACGCACTGGGCACGCCCGTCCTTCGAGGCGATCTTCAGCTCCACCATCGGGCTCGAGGCGCAATCGGTGCGCGCGATGCGAAGTATCTTGTATCCGCGCTTCTTGTCGTTGGTGGCCCAACCGGATTCCTGGAGCTTGGTGGGCAGCACCGGATCGGCATTCCAGGCGGTGCAGGCCTGCTGGGCCCATTCAGCCGACATGAGGACCGGTTCCGCGCTGGCGGCGCCCGCCGTCGCGAGGGCTCCCAGGACGAGGCAACGTATGGTGATTCGCATGGACTGCTCCTTGTTCGAGGGTTTGTGCTTCGAGGGTTTGGGACCCCGCCGCCGGGGTTCCGGCGTCGGTACGAAATGTGCCTAGTGGGGAGAAACGATCCCCGACATGGCCACGGCCAGCACCACGATCTCGGCAACGCAGATCGCCACGAAGACCCGCTCCCGGCGGCTTATGAAGAATGGAAGGATGCGCAGGTAGCACGCGAGCGTGCTGATGCACAGGATCGCCACGCCCACGAGGTTCAGCAGGTCGCTTTCCTTCAGGCGCAGGACCCAATGCCATCCGGTCGGCGCTCCCGTGGCCTTCACGTATTCCCCGACGGACAGCCCCCAGTATTTCGGCAGTTCCGAGGGCGGGATGCCCGGGGC
>JAAOZZ010000313.1 GCA_012274175.1 Betaproteobacteria bacterium | reverse complement strand
GACGGGGCCGCGCTCGAGGGCGAGCTCAAGACCGCGCTGGTGGCGCTCCTCGCGCCGCTCGAGAAGCCGCTGGCGGAAACTTTTCCCGTGCCCTACGTGATCCTGCTCGCCGGCGTGAACGGCGCCGGAAAGACCACGACGATCGCGAAGCTCACCCGCCTGTTCCAGTCCCGCGGCCTGACCGTGCTGCTCGCCGCCGGCGACACGTTTCGCGCCGCCGCGCGCGAGCAGCTGGCCGAGTGGGGAGCGCGCCATGGGGTGACCGTCGTTTCCCAGGAGAAGGGGGACTCGGCCGCGGTGATCTTCGACGCGATCCAGTCGGCACGGGCGCGCCACATCGACGTGGTGCTGGCCGACACCGCCGGACGCCTGCCCACCCAGCTGCACCTGATGGACGAGATCCGCAAGGTGAAGCGGGTGATCGCGAAGGCCGAGGCGTCGGCGCCCCACGAGACCTGGCTCGTGATCGACGCCAACACGGGACAGAACGCCGTGCGGCAGGTGAAGGCGTTCGACGAGGCGCTCGGGCTCACGGGCCTCATCGTCACCAAGCTGGACGGCACGGCGAAGGGCGGTGCCGTGGCCGCCATCGCGCGCGAGCACCCGGTCCCGATCCGCTTCATCGGCATCGGCGAGAAGGCGGGCGACCTGCGCGCCTTCGCGGCCGCCGAATTCGTGGACGCGCTCTTCTCGTGATCCAGTTCTCCGCGGTCGCCAAGCGCTATCCGGGCGGGCAGGAGGCATTGCGCGGCGTGAGCTTCGAGGTCGCCGCCGGCGAGATGGTGGCGGTGACGGGACGCTCCGGCGCGGGCAAGTCCACGCTGCTCAAGCTCGCGGCGGGCATCGAGCGCGCATCCGCGGGCAGCGTGGTGATCCAGGGGCAGAACCTCGCCGCCCTGAGGGAAACGGCGCTCGCGGTGCTGCGCCGGCGCATCGGCTTCGTGTTCCAGGACCACAAGCTGCTCTTCGACCGCAACGCGTTCGAGAACGTGGCGCTGCCGCTGCGCATCGGGGGATTCGCGCGCGACGAGACCGGGAGGCGCGTGCGCGCGGCGCTGGACAAGGTGGGCCTGCTCGCGCGCGAGAAGGCGCTGCCCGTGGCGCTTTCGGGGGGCGAGCAACAGCGGCTCTGCATCGCCCGGGCGATCGTGAATCGTCCCTCGATCCTCATCGCGGACGAGCCGACGGGGAACCTCGACGCCGAATACGCGCGGTCCATCGTGGAGCTGTTCGGCTCCTTCCACCAGGTCGGCGTGACGGTGCTGCTGTCCGCCCACGACGAGGCGAGCTTGGCCCAGCTGGGTTGCCGGCGTGTGGCGCTCGTGGCCGGAGCGATCGCCCCGGAGGTCGCGCCATGACCCTCTGGCTGAGGCTCCATGCCCATGCGCTCGTGGACGCGGCGCGGCGACTGGGATCGCAGCCGATCGCCTCGGCGGTCTCGATCCTGGTGCTGGCGCTCGCCATCGCCCTGCCCATCACCGCCGCGGTCATGCTGCGAAGCGCGGGCGCCGTCACCGCGGGCCTCGACACCGATCCCCACGTGAACGTCTACCTCGCCCTCGATGCCGGCGGCGAGGACGCGAGGCGCGTGGAAGCGGTGCTGCGCGCCAATCCCGACGTGACGGCGGTGCGCTTCATCTCTCGCGCCGAGGCCCTCGCGGAGCTCAAGGCGAACACCCATCTCGCGGACCTGCTGGCGAGCCTCGACCGCAACCCCCTGCCCGACGCGTTCACCGTGCGCGTGGGCACCACCGATGCCGCCCGGATCGCGACGATGAAGTCCGAGTGGTCCCAGCTCGCGAAGGTCGACCAGGTCGTCGCCGATTTCGAATGGTCCCAACGGCTGGGCCGATGGGTGAAGCTGGGCGAGCATGTGCTCCTGGCCGCCGGTTTCCTGCTGGGACTCACGGTGCTCTTCATCGTTGGGCACCTGATTCGCCTCCAGGTGGTCACGCGGCGCCAGGAGATCGAGGTGAGCCAGCTGATCGGCGCCACGGCTGCGGACGTGCGCCGGCCGTTTCTCTACCACGGCGCCTTCCAGGGCGCGCTGGCGGGGGCGGCCGCGGTCGCCCTCGCGGCCGGCGTCGCGGCCTGGCTGGGGGCTGAGTTGCTGGCGCTCACACCTCAGTATGCTACTGAACTTAAAGTTGTTTTTCTTTCGGTTCAGACTTGCCTGGCGCTGGTGGCGGGCTCCGCCGCCCTCGGACTTGCGGGGGCCTGGATAGCGGTCGGCCGGGAGCTGAAGGGTTTTGCGGCGACCCCCTGAGGGGGAACCTGGAAGGGACTTAGCACTCTAATTCAGCGAGTGCTAAAATCTGTCCCAAGGAGGGATTCCAAACCGATGACCAGCATCACGCTTCCGACCCTGCCGCCGGTATCGAGCCTGGAGTCGTACGTCCACGCGGTGAACGCCGTTCCGATGCTTACGTCCGAGCGGGAGACCGCGCTCGGGCGACGGCTCAAGGAAGGAAACGACCTCACCGCGGCGCGCGACCTCGTGCTGTCGCACCTGCGCTTGGTGGTATCCGTCGCGCGCAATTACATGGGCTACGGCTTGCCCCAGGCCGATCTCATCCAGGAGG
>JAAOZZ010000312.1 GCA_012274175.1 Betaproteobacteria bacterium | reverse complement strand
TGGCGCGCTCGAGCGTGGCGCGATCGCGTACCCGCCTGCCCTTCCCGTCGAAGTATGCGGGCCCGCGCTCGCCCGCGCGCCGGACGAGGCCGGGTTCGCGATCGCTCGCGTAGCGCAGCCCGGCGATGGGATGGGGACGCGGGGCGCGGCCCGATGCGTCACGGGACGCCATGGGTAGGAAATTCCGAAGGCGGCAATTGTTCCCGGCAAGAAAAGAGCGCCCGGCGGCGCCCCGTTGTTCTCGCGGGCCCGCGGGCCCGGGTTCCATGTCAGCGCCGCTCGGTGGCCTGCTGGCCCTGGGGATTGGACTGGTCCGGCGAATTGCGGTTGGTCATGGCACGGCTCCGTTGAGTGGGGAATGGCCGCGGGAGGGCGGCCGGATCACCTGACTCGCAACATCCATGCCTTGCCGCGGCAATCCTGCTCGCGGCACTCGGGCCGTGCGCAAAAACCTGGGGGAATTGTGGTGGAGTGGAAGGGGATCGAACCCTCGACCTTCGCATTGCGAACGCGACGCTCTCCCAGCTGAGCTACCACCCCACGCGAAGAGGGCGCAATTATATCAGGCGGCCTCGTTGCCCGGCACTCGGGGCCCTGCGGGGCGAGCATCGTCCTACAGCGCCGTGGGACATGGCCCGACAGACCCGTGGACGAGCGCGCCCTACGATCTTCGACACGCCGCAGCCCGCGGCCTGCCGGAGATCCCATGATGCGCGGCAATCGCTCGGTGACGGTCCTCGCCGTCATCGCGATCATCTTCCTGCTCGACCAGGGGGCGCCTTTCTTCATTCCGCTGTTCCTGTCCCTGCTCATCTCCTATGCGCTCTCGCCCGTGGTGGACGCGATCGCGCGCGTGCTGCGCTGGCGCGTGGCGTCGGCGGCGCTGGTGGTGCTGGCGGTGCTGGGCCTGGTCGGCGCCTCGGCATGGGCGTAGGGCGACGACGTGCAGGCGATCTGGAACCAGGTGCCCGGCGCCGCGCGCAGCATCTCGCGCTCGCTGCAGCGCATCGCGCGCCAGCCCGCGGGCCCGATCACCGAGGTGAAGAAGGCGGCCGCGGACCTCGAATCCGTGGCGCAGACGGGCCGGCCCGCGCCCGCGCATCCGCCGGCGGCCGCGGCCGGCTCCTCGGTGCCGATGTGGCAATTGCTGTGGACCGGCGGCAAGGGCCTGGCCTTCGTCGCGAGCGAGGTCATGGTGGTCGCCTTCCTCGTGTTCTTCATGCTCGCCTCGGGCAGCCTCTTCAAGAGGAAGCTCGTGGCGCTCTCGGGCGAGCGGCTCGCCCAGCGCAAGTTCACCGTGCAGGTGATCGACGAGATCGACGAACAGATCCGGCGCTACCTGCTGGTGGTCCTGGTGAGCGACGTGCTGGTCGGGTTGGCGACGTGGCTCGTGTTCCGGGTGGCGGGCGTGCAGTACGCGGGGCTGTGGGGGCTCGTGGCGGGCGTGCTGCACACGGTGCCGTATTTCGGGCCGGCCCTGGTGGCGGTCGGGAGCCTGCTGGTCGCGTTCGTGCAGTCCGGCGACTGGACCCGCGCGCTCCTCGTGGCCGCGTCCTCGGTGGCGGTCGCGGTGGTGGTGGGCATGCTCTTCATGACCTGGCTCGCGAGCCGGCAGACACGCATGAACACCACGGCGTCTTTCATCGGCCTGCTCTTCTTCGGGTGGATCTGGGGCTTCTGGGGATTGCTGCTCGCCATTCCCATCCTCGCGATCGTGAAGACGGTCTGCGACCACCACGAGGAATGGAAGCCCGTGGGCGAGCTGCTGGGCCAATAGGACCAAAAAGAAGTCTTTTCCGGCGCGAAACATTCGCGCCGCGAGCGCTGTCACAGCTTTGCGCACGGGGCATTCGCGCGGCATTCCATCCAAGGAGATTCTGCATGAAGACGAAACTGATCATCGGCCTCGCGGCCATCGGTATTGCGGCTGCGGGTCCGGTCCTGGCCCAGCCGGCTGAAATGGCCACGCCCTGGCACGGCGACTTCTGGGGCTACGTGGGCGCCAGCGCCGGCGAATCGAAGTTCCGCAACGATTGCCATCGCACCGACGTGTTCGCGTGCGACCATCGCGACACCGCGTGGAAGGTGTACGCGGGTGGCAACATGAACCGCATCTTCGGCCTCGAGGTGGGCTACACCGACTTCGGCCAGATCCGGGCTTCCGGCGGCGACACCAAGGCATGGGCCGCCAACGTGAGCCTCACCGCGGGCGTGCCCCTCGGGGATCGCTTCAACATCTTCGCCAAGGGCGGGGGCATCTACGGGCACACCGACGTCACCGAGGATCCCACCACGCTCTTCGATACCGGACACAAGAGCGGATGGGGCACGACCTACGGCGTGGGCGCCTCGTACGCCGTCACGCGCAACCTGCTCGTGCGCGCCGACTGGGACAGCTACAAGCTCGACTTCACCGGTGGCGGCCGCGACGTGGACCTCGCCTCGGCGGGCCTCGCGTGGCGGTTCTGACGCGATGATCCCGGAGGCGACATGACCACCATCATCGCCGGCGGCTTCGACCACTATTCCCGCGCGCAGGCCGCGCTCGATCGGCTGCGGGAAGCGGGCATCTCGCCCGAGGCGCTCTGCGAGTTCCGCGTGAACCCGCCGGGCGAGCACGCCGCGGCCGCGCTCGGCGGCGACCGCGCGAAGTCGCCGGGTGCCAGGACCGCGCAAGGCGGCGCGGCGGCGGGAGGCGGCGTGGGTGCGGTGGTCGGGGCCATCGCGGGAGTCGCGGCCGCGCCCCTCATGGGTCCCGCCGGCGTCGCCATCGGCGCCGGCGCGGGAGCGTACGCGGGATCGTTCGTGGGCTCCCTCGGCAAGGTGAGCGGCGAGCCCCAACCCGACAGCACGCACGTGCGTCCCGCCGAGGCGATGGTGGCGGTCAACGCCGGCGCCGTCTCGGTCGCCCTCGAGCAGATCGTGCGCATCTTCGAGGAATGCGGGGCGCACCAGGTCGAGCGCGCCGAGGGGCGATGGGCGAACGGCGAATGGAAGGACTTCGATCCCGTGAGCGCCCCGCAACTGATCGGCGGCAGCGACCTCGAAGAGCACCGGCGCTCGCAGCGCTCGCCG
>JAAOZZ010000311.1 GCA_012274175.1 Betaproteobacteria bacterium | reverse complement strand
GGCTGATTCCCACGGGCGGACGGCTGCGGACGGGATTGGCCCGTGGTGCGCGTTCGCGGGCGCGGGAGTCTACCGGTTCCGGCACCGAGCGCTTTGCGCCGCGTCAAGGCGCCGAATGCGCCCGTCGGGATAATCGGCCGATGAGCGAGCTCTTCCCTTCCCCGGCGGCGGGCTTCGACCATCCCCTGGAGATCCTCGACGGCTGCCATCAGCGCATCCGCCGCCAATGCGCGACCGTCGAGCGCCTGGGCGAGCACCTGGCGTCCCGGGGCGTCGACGCGGAAGCGAGCGAAGCCGCGCGCCACGTGCTGCACTACTTCGACCGTGCGGGCGTCGACCACCACCGGGACGAGGAAGAAGATCTCTTCCCCGCCCTCGAGCGCGCGACTTCCGGGACGATCCGGGTCGCGACCCAGACGCTGCTCGCGCTCCTGCGCCGGGACCATGGAGAGCTCGAGCGGCGCTGGGACGAGATGCGACGGGTGCTGCACGAGATGACCGAGGGCCGCGAGGCGAAGCTCGACCGCGTGGCCGCCGCCGCATTCACGGCGACCTACGAGCGCCACATCCAGCTCGAGGAGCGGCGCCTGCTGCCGCTCGCGCGCACCACCCTCGACGCCGCCGAGATCGCGCGCCTGGGCGCCTCCATGGCCCGCCGCCGCGGCGTGGCGCCACCCCCTTAAGAAAAGGGGTCAGGTTACTTTTTCCCGTCACTGGTAGGCGACGCAGGACTCGCAGATCGTGCCCGTCACGTCCTTCTTCAGGTGCGCGCGGCGCAGGGCCACGAACGATGGGCTGTTCCAGCCCTCGAGGAACGGGACCTGCGCGAGGTCGGCCATCACCCACTTGTCGCCGGCATCGAAGCAGCACGCGGAAAGCTTGCCGTCGTGGGTAATGTGGCCCTCGGTGAACGCCGACCAGCACGGCAGCGGCTCGCGCAGCGCACCCACGCGTCCCTGGTTGCCGGCTATGGGACGGTAGCCCAGCTCCTCCTCCCGCTGGGTGGACTGGCTTCCCATGGAATAGAGCGGAAGCCAGTAGTGCTCGTCCACGAAGGGGCGGATCTCGTCCACCAGCGCCAGCATCTTCTCCTGCTGCTCGCCATCGTACTGGATGCTCGAGGCATACAGGCCGCACGGGTAGCCGCCTTCCTCGCGCACGCGCCACGCGGCCTTGAGATTGGCGATCGCGTCGCGGAAGAGCTTCGGCTTCACCGCCGCGATCTCCTTGAATTGCGCCTCGTCGGCGTTGTTCATGGAGAACTTGAGGGAATCGAGCCCCGCCTGCATGCACGCCTTCACGCGCTTGGGGCTCGCGAGCGAGCCGTTGGTGGTGAGGAAGACGTACTTCATGCCGCGGCCCTTGGCGAAGGCGATGGCCTCGGGCAGCCACTCGCACATGAAGGACTCGCCGATGTAGAACATCCCCAGCTCCTCCACGCCAGCGTCGACCATCTCGCCCACGACGCGCTCGTAGAAGGCGCGGTCCATCTCGCCGCGGGACTTCATGCGCAGCCGGTGCGCGCAGAAGCCGCAGCGGTAGTTGCATTGGGAGGTGAGCTCGATCTTCACCGAGCGGGGCGCCGGCAGCTCCGCGGCGAGGTAGCGCTGGGGGATTCCGGTGATCGCGTCGATGCGAGAGGTGATGGAGAAGGTCTTCATGGCATGGCCCACGATGGGATGGATGGGATTCTCGGGGTTGCCGGCCCGCGGCGCAGCCGGCGGACTTGATTTAAATCATGCAACGGGCAAATTCGCCGCCCGCGACATTGTTCCCCGAGGGCGCCTTCGCTACGCTCTGGCCGATGGATCAGGCCTCGTCCCTTCCCACCTGGCGATTGCGCGCTCGCGAGTTGCTCCCGATCGTGCAGGGCGGCATGGGCGTGGGCGTCTCGGCGCACCGCCTGGCGGGAAGTGTTGCGCGCCTGGGGGCCGTGGGCACGCTTTCGAGCGTGGAGCTCCGCCAGCACCATCCCGACCTGCTGGACGAAGCCAAGGGCTCGCGGGACAAGGCGCTCATCGACCGCACCAACCTCGTGGCCCTCGACCGCGAGGTGCGCGCCGCGCTCGCGCTCGCGCAGGGACGCGGCGCCGTGGCGGTGAATGTGATGAAGGCGGTGAACGAGCACGCGGCCTACGTGCGCCAGAGCTGCGAATCCGGGGCCCACGCCATCGTGATGGGCGCGGGACTGCCGCTCGACCTGCCGGAGCTCACGCGGGATTTTCCCGACGTGGCCCTGGTTCCCATCCTGTCGGAAGCGCGCGGCGTGGGCATCGTGGTGCGCAAGTGGATGCGCAAGCAGCGCCTGCCCGACGCGATCGTGATCGAGCATCCGCGCTACGCGGGCGGGCACCTGGGCGCCACGCGCCTGGAGGACGTGGCCGACCGCCGCTACGATTTCGCGCCGGTGCTCGAGGCGATCTTCGGGACCTTCGCCGAGCTGGGCCTCGAGCGCGAACGCATCCCGATCGTCGTCGCGGGCGGCATCCACACCCACGAGCAAGTACGCGCGCTGCTGGCGCTCGGCGCGAGCGCGGTGCAGCTCGGCACGCCGTTCGCGGTGGCCGAGGAGGGAGATGCGCACCTCGAATTCAAGCGCGTGCTCGCCGGGGCGAAGCCCGAGGACCTGGTGACCTTCATGAGCGTGGCCGGATTGCCCGCCCGCGCCGTGGCCACGCCGTGGCTGCGCCACTACCTCGAGCGCGAGAAGGCCCTCCAGTCCCATGCCAAGGCGGACCCGCGCCGCTGCGTTCCCGGGGCGGAGTGCCTCACCGTTTGCGGGCTGCGCGACGGCATCGCCTCTGCCGGCCAGTTCTGCATCGCCACGCGGCTCGCGTACGCGCTGCACGGCGACGTGAAGAAGGGGCTTTTCTTCCGCGGCTCCGAGCCGCTGCCTTTCGGCTCCGCCATCCGGCCCGTGGCCGAGCTGGTCGAATACCTGCTCACTGGCGCGCGGCCGGCGCTGCCATGACCGCGCTCCAGATGGCGTGCGGCTCGTGCGCGATGCACCGGCTGTGCCATCCGCTCACCGGCGCCGAGGGCTGGCTCGATGCGGTCCAGGCGCGCCGTCGCCTCGAGCGCGGCCAGAAGCTCTTCCGGGCCGGCGCCCCGCAAGCGGCGATCTTCGCCGTGCGCGCTGGGACGCTCAAGGTCTCGGCCCCCGACGGCGCGGGCGGACACTTCATCGTGCGTTTCCTGCTCCCGGGAGACGCCGCGGGACTCGACGGGCTGGCCGGCGGGGTGCATCCCACCGAGGCGGTGGCCCTCGAGGACTGCCAGGTATGCGAGATTCCCCGCGTGCGCGCCGAGATCCTCGCCGAGGGCATTCCCACCGTGGGCGCGGTGCTGCGCTCGCTCATCGCCTCGCAGCTCGCCGGTAGCCAGGTCCATTCGGCGCTCCTCGCGCGCCACGCCGCGGGCGAGCGCGTGGCCCGCTTCCTCCTCGACCTGTCGCGGCGCTGGGACGAGCGCGGCTATTCGGCCGCATCGTTCCGCCTTCCGATGCTGCGCAGCGAGATCGGGGAGCACCTCGGCCTCACCATGGAGTCGGTGAGCCGCGTGCTCTCGGATTTCCAGTCCCGCGGGTGGATCCGCCTCACGCGCGGCGCGATCGCGCTCCTCGACCTGGATCAGCTGCGCGCCTGCGCGGCCATCCCGCTGCGCTGAAAGGCAACGGAAAAGGGGGTCAGATTACTTTTCCTCGTAAAAGTAACCTGACCCCTTTTTCCTAGGAGTATTCCTAGGGGGTTTCTAGGAGCGCCGGGCGGGCTGCGCTGGGCTTCGGCCTAGGCCGAGATTCAGCCGCCGCCGATATTGCGCCACGTCAAGGAAGCGGACGATGGCGGTCATGGAAACGACAAACAACACGCGCATCTTCATCGTCGACGACTCGGAGCCGATCCGGGCCCGCCTGGCGGAGATGCTGTCCACGATGGACGCGGTGGACGTCGTCGGCGAAGCGGGGAGCGCCCGCGATGCCGTGGCCGGGATCCTGCGCACGCGTCCCGACTCCGTGCTCCTCGACCTGAACCTCATGGGCCGCACCGGCATCGACGTGCTGCGCTCGGTGCACCCGAAGGCCCCGGAGATCGTCTTCATCGTGCTCACGAACCACGCCGAGCTCCAATACCGCCGCGCCGCCCTGGAAGCCGGCGCCACCTATTTCCTCGACAAGTCCAGCGAGTTCGACCGCGTCCGCGAGGTCGTCGCCGGAATCGCCGCAGTGCGCCACTGAAGGAAACCCACCATGACAACCGCCGCCGCCATCGCCATGCCCATGCGCCCCACCATTACGAATCGCACTTCCACCGACCCCTCGTCGCGCGGCCTTTCCACCGTGGCGCGCTTCCGCACGCGCTGCGCCACCTGCAACCTGCGGGAGCTGTGCCTGCCCTGCGGCCTCCAGGCCCAGGACATGGCGCGCCTGGACGAGGTGGTCTACACCCGCAAGCGCGTGAAGCGCGGCGAGACCCTCTACCGCTCCGGCGAGACGTTCGAATCGCTCTACGCGGTGAGGAGCGGCTTCTTCAAGGCGAGCGTCGTGCTCGAGGACGGCCGCGACCAGGTCACCGCCTTCCACATGGCCGGCGAGATCGTCGGCATGGACGGCATCGGCACCGAACGCCACTCCGCCGACGTGATCGCGCTGGAGGACAGCGAGGTGTGCGTGATCCCCTACGGGCGGCTCGAGGAATCGGGCCTGGAGCGCCAGCTCCACAAGGTGATGAGCCGCGAGCTGGTGCGCGACCAGGGCCTCATGATGCTCCTGGGCACCATGCGCGCCGAGGAGCGCCTCGCCGCCTTCCTGCTCAACCTCTCCCAGCGCTTCGTGGCCCGGGGCTACTCGCCCAACGAGTTCCACCTGCGCATGACTCGCGACGAGATCGGCAGCTACATCGGGCTGTCCCTGGAGACCGTGAGCCGGCTCTTCTCCCGCTTCCAGGCCGACGACCTGATCTCGGTGCAGCAGAAGCACATCCGCATCCTCGACGTCGAAGGGCTGCGGGCGGTGATGGTCCACGAACAGAATTGAGGAGCGGCGCATGTTCAAGCACATCCTGGTTCCCACCGACGGCTCGGCCCTGTCGCTGAAGGCGGTCAAGGCCGCCGCGGCGCTCGCCAAGTTCCACAAGGCGAAGATCACCGCGATCCACGTGATCGCGCCCTATTCCCCGCCGACCGGGGGCGACGGGATCATCTACTACCCGGAGTCGTTCTCGCCGCTGGAGTACAAGAAGGCGATGGAGAAGCACGCGCAGAAGGCGCTCGCCAAGGTGGCGGCCGCCGCGGCCGCGGCGAAGGTGCCGTGCGTGACGGTCTCCGTCACCCACGACCAGCCGTGGGAAGCCATCGTCGAGAACGCGCGCAAGCGCAAGTGCGACCTGATCGTGATGGCCTCCCATGGACGCCGCGGCCTGGCGGGACTGCTGCTGGGCAGCGAAACCTCGAAGGTGCTCACCCACTCGCGCACGCCGGTGCTCGTGTGCCGCTGAAGGAAAGGACGATGTTCCAACTGACCCCCTGGCACCGTGAAGTCCTGCGCTCGCGCATGGTGCAGCGTGCCCATGCCCTGCGCGACGAAATCGCCGCCGCGCTCCACGACGCCGAGACCCGTACCGCCCTGGGCCTGCCCACGCCCCTTCCCGAACCCGGCGACGAGGCGGTGGAAGACCTGGAGAGCGGCATCGCGGTGGCGAGCGTCGAGCGCGACGCTTCCGAATTGAACGCGATCACCGAAGCCCTCTCGCGCCTGGACTCGGGGCGCTACGGACTGTGCAGCGACTGCGGCGCTCCGCTCGCATGGGAGCGCCTGATGGCGCAGCCCCAGGCCGTGCGCTGCGTGCGCTGCGAGAACGAGAACGAGCGGCGCCGGGCCCGGCCCAGCCTGCCCGCCCTCTAGGCATTCCGTGCGCCGCTGGTTCCCGATCGTCGTGGCCGCGGCGATCGGCTGGTGCGGCACGTTCATCGCGGACAAGAGCCAGGCGGCTGCGCCGGCTCCCGCATGC
>JAAOZZ010000310.1 GCA_012274175.1 Betaproteobacteria bacterium | reverse complement strand
GATCGTGGCCACGGTGGAGCCCTACGAGACGATCGTGCTCGAGACCATCCGGGAGCTGGGCCTCGAGCGCCAGGTGATCTTCAACAAGGGCGCGGTGATGGTGCTGCCCGCCGGGGTGAACAAGGCGAGCGGCCTCGCGCGGGCGCTCGCCGAGCTGGCGCTGTCGCCGCGCAACCTCGTGGCCTGCGGGGACGGCGAGAACGACCACGCGCTGCTGGATTCGGCGGAATACTCCGTGGCCACCGCCAACGCGATCGCGACCCTGCGGGAAAGGGCCGACCGCGTGACCCGAAAGACCCACGGCGACGGCGTGCTCGAGGTGATCGCCGACCTGATCGAATCGGACCTCGCGCGCGCTCCACCCGAGCGGCCGCGCCGCACGCTGCTCCTGGGACGGACCCTGGACGGCGCGCAGGTATCGGTCGCAACCGCGGGCACCGCGATGATCGTGGCGGGCCCCGCGGACGGCGGCCGGACCGCACTCGTGGCCGCGCTCCTCGAGCGGCTGTGCGCCGCGGGATACCAGTACTGCCTGTTCGACACCCGCGGCGCCTATCCACGCCTCGCGCGCGCAGTCGTCTTCGGTTCAGCCGAGCGCGCGCCCGACGGCGCGGAAGTACTCGCCGCCCTCGACAAACCAGACCTGCAGGCGGTGGTCTCGCTCGCCGGCGTGGGGCGCGCCGAGCGCGCCGGGTTCGTGGCGGGCCTCGGGCGCAAGCTCGCGGCGCTGCGCGAGGGCACCGGCCGGCCCCATTGGATCGCCTTCGACGACGCGCACGAGGCGTTCCCCACGCGGGTGGGGCGCGGCGCGGACGGGGCGACAGCGCAAAACGCGATCTACGCCACCGCGGAGCCCGCGTGCATGCGCGAGGACGTGATCGCCGCGGCCACCGCGATCGTCTCCTGCGGGCCGCGGGCCCGCGAACAGCTGGAAGCGCTCACGACTTCGATCCTCGTCCCGCCGCCGCGCGATGTGCCGGCGTCGGTGTGCGATGGCGAAGCGCTCGTGTGGCTGCGCGCCTCGACGCCGACCCCGGTGCGCATCGCGCTCGCCCGGGACGAGACAGCGCGCGGTGCGCAAAGGCAGGGCGTAGGACGGCACCTACGGCGCGTGTGATCGCGAAGGACCATAATGGAGGCTCGCGGAGAAAACCGCGCACGTGCCTGAATCTTGCCGCAGCCGACGGGTCGAACCGCCGTCATTCGACAACACCGACAACACGATGCGCAACAAGACGGAGACGCCCATGGGAGGCCCCGGCCGGGAACCGCATTCGCGGAAAGCGAACAGCCAAGCCGCGCCGCGTGTCACGGCGGATCGTTCCACGATGGCGCAGCTCGCTCGCCAGACGGTGGCGGTGGTGCTCGCCGGCGGCCGCGGCTCACGCCTCGGTCCCCTCACGCAGTGGCGCGCGAAACCCGCCGTGCCTTTCGGCGGCAAGTTCCGCATCATCGACTTCGCGCTGTCCAACTGCCTCAACTCGGGCATCCGCCGCATCGGCGTGGCGATCCAGTACCAGTCCCACGGCCTCATCAGCCACGTGCAGAGGGGATGGTCGTTCCTGGACGGGCGCTTCAACGAGTTCATCGAGCTGCTGCCCGCGCAGCAGAGCAACACGTGCGACTGGTACAAGGGAACCGCGGACGCGGTGTACCAGAACGTCGAGCTGCTGCGCCGCCACGGTCCGAGGCTCGTGCTGGTGCTGGCGGGCGACCACATCTACAAGATGGATTACGCGCGCATGCTCCAAGAGCACGTGGGCCGCGGCGCCCACATGACCGTGGGCTGCGTCGAGGTGCCGGCCGAGGAGGCCGCGGGCGAGCTCGGCGTGATGGAGGTGGACGAGGACTACCGCGTGGTGGGCTTCGAGGAGAAGCCGCGCTCGCCGCGCCCGATCCCGGGAAGGCCCGGCACCGCGCTGGGCAGCATGGGCATCTACGTCTTCGACGCCGGTTTCCTCTACGACGCGCTGGAGGACGACGCGCTCAAGGAGGAATCCGGCCACGACTTCGGGCACGACCTCATTCCCGGCCTCATCTCGGGCGGGACGCGCGTGTACGCGCACCGGCTGGGCGACAGCTGCGTGCAGGTCACCGACGGGCGTCCCTATTGGCGCGACGTGGGAACCGTGGACGCGTTCTGGGAAGCGAACCTCGAGCTCACGCGCGTCTCGCCCGCGTTGAACCTCTACGACCAGTCGTGGCCGATCTGGACCTACCAGGAGCAGCTTCCGCCGGCCAAATTCGTCTTCGACGTGGAGGGCCGGCGCGGCGCGGCGATCGATTCGATGGTGTCGGGCGGGTGCATCGTGAGCGGCTCGACGGTGCGCAAATCGATGCTCTTCTCGAGCGTGCGCGTGCACAGCTACTGCGACCTGCACGAGGCGGTGATCCTGCCGGAGGTCGAGGTGGGCCGCGGGGCGAGGCTCACGCGCGTGGTGGTGGACCAGGGCACGCGCATCCCGCCCGGGCTGCGCGCCGGGCTCGATCCCGAGGAAGACCGCAAGCGCTTCCACGTGACCGACAAGGGCGTGACCCTCATCACCCCGGCGATGCTGGGACAACGACTGCACCACCTCCATTGACGCCGGGCGCGGGGCAGGGCGCGGGCCGATGCTGACCGAGCACGACATCTATCTCTTCAAGGAAGGCACCCACGCGACCCTGTATCGCGTTCTCGGCTGCCAGCTCGCCGCGGGGCCGGGTGCGCATTTTGCCGTGTGGGCGCCCAACGCGCGGGAGGTCTCGGTCATCGGCGACTGGAACGGCTGGCGCCCGGAAGCCGACAGGATGCGCCCGCGCGGCGACGAGTCGGGCATCTGGGAGGCCGACGTGGCGGCCGTGCGCGCGGGCCACTCGTACAAGTACGCGATCACGACGGCCCGGGGAAGCCGCGAGGATCGAGCCGATCCGTTCGCGTTCCACGCCGAAGTGGCCCCCGCGAGCGCGTCCCGGGCGTGGTCCCTCGATTATTCGTGGCAGGACGCCGATTGGATGGGGCAGCGCGCGCACCGCAACGCCCTCGACGCGCCCTTCGCCGTGTACGAGGTGCACCTGGGTTCGTGGCGGCGCGAGTCCGCCGATGCGCTTCCCACCTATCGCGAAATCGCGGTCCCGCTCGCCGAGTACGTCCGCGACCTGGGGTTCACCCACGTGGAGCTCATGCCCATCACCGAGCATCCTTTCTACGGCTCGTGGGGCTACCAGACCACGGGCTACTTCGCGCCCACGTCGCGCTACGGCACGCCCCAGGACTTCATGCACCTGGTGGACGTGCTGCACCGGCACGGCGTGGGCGTGATCCTCGACTGGGTGCCGTCCCATTTCCCCGAGGATCTCCACGGCCTCGCGCGCTTCGACGGCACGCACCTCTACGAGCATGCCGACCCGCGCCTGGGATTCCACCCGGAATGGAAGAGTGCGATCTTCAACTACGGCCGCCACGAGGTGCGGGCGTTCCTCACCTCAAGCGCCCGCTTCTGGCTCGACCAATACCATATCGACGGGCTGCGCGTGGACGCGGTCGCCTCGATGCTCTACCTCGACTACGGACGGCGCGCCGGCGAATGGATACCCAACGTCCACGGCGGGCACGAGAACCTCGAGGCGATCGAGTTCCTGAAGCAGGTGAACGTCACCGTGGCCCGCGACTTCCCCGACACGCGCACGATCGCCGAGGAATCCACCGCGTGGCCCCAGGTCTCGCGCCCCGTGCATGCGGGCGGCCTGGGCTTCTCCATGAAATGGAACATGGGCTGGATGCACGACACCCTCGCCTACTTCGCCCACGATCCCGTCCACCGGCGCTTCCACCACTCGGAGCTCACGTTCTCCCTCTGGTACGCGTTCTCGGAGAACTTCCTGCTGCCGCTCTCCCACGACGAGGTGGTGTACGGCAAGCGCTCGCTCATCGACAAGATGCCGGGGGACCGCTGGCAGAAGCTCGCCAACCTGCGCCTGCTGCTGGGCTACATGTGGACGCACCGGGCAAGAAG
>JAAOZZ010000035.1 GCA_012274175.1 Betaproteobacteria bacterium | reverse complement strand
GTCCACGACGGCGCGCCGGGAAGCGAAGCCGAGTACGAGCGCGACAACGTGGTCAAGACGCGCGTGCTGGCCGAAGCCGCCGCGGCAGGCGGCGCGCGCCGCTTCGTGTTCCTCAGCACGATCAAGGTGAATGGCGAGGAGACCGCCGACGAGCCCTTCCGAAGGAACAGCGCGCCCCATCCTCGGGACGCCTACGGGCGCTCCAAATGGGCGGCCGAACAGGCGCTCGCCCGGGTCGCGCAAGGCGCCGGCCTGGAAGTCGCGATCGTCCGTTCCCCCCTCGTCTATGGCCCCGGAGCGAAGGGCAACCTGCTCACGCTCATGCGTCTCGCCGAGTCGCCATGGCCATTGCCCTTCGCGGCCATCCGCAACCGCAGGAGCTTCATCCAGGTCGACGACCTCGCCCGGCTCCTGCTCGCCTGCGCGACACTCGAGCAGGCTGCCGGGCGGACCTTCCTCGCGGCCCATTCCCAGAGCGTCTCCACCCCGCGGCTCGTCGCCGCCTTACGGGCAGCGCTCGACCGCCCCGCGCGCCTCGTGGGCGTCCCGCCGTGGCTGCTCGAGGCAGGCGCCTTCCCCCTGGGACAGCTTGCGCGCATGCGGCGACTGACGCGGTCGCTCGAAATCGACGTTTCCGACACCGAGAGGGAACTGGGCTGGGCTGCGCAGGTCTCCTTCGAGACGGCGGTCGACGACATGGTGGCTGCCTACCGATCGCCGGCGCCGGCATGAGCGCGCAGTGGCTGGCGATCGCCTTGCTTCCCGGGCTGCTGGCCTGGGCGGCGATCGCCGGGCTTCGCCGCTCCCCTTGGGCCGCAAGGCTTGGCGACGAGCCGAATGAACGCTCGCTGCACGCGAAGGTCCGTCCTAGGGTGGGTGGCTTGGGAGTGATGCTCGGCGCGCTCGCGGTGTCGGGTTGGTTCACGCAGGGGTCCCTGGGAGTCGTACTCTTGGCCGCAGCAGGACTTACGTTCGTTTCCGCGCTCGACGACCTGCGCAGCCTCCCGGTCTCCGTAAGGCTGGGTGCGCACTTTGCCGCGGGCGCGGTCGCCGTCTATGCGCTCGAGGCGGGGCTCGCCATCCATGGCGCCGCTGCCTGGACCTGGGCTCTCGCAGCCCTGTCGGTCCTCGCCATCGCGTGGATGACGAACCTCTTCAATTTCATGGACGGATCCGATGGCCTCGCGGGCGGCATGGCGGTGATCGGCTTTTCCGCATACGGTGCCGCCGCTCTCGCGGGCGACGCGGTCTCCGTAGCCGTGGTCTCGTTCGCGACGGCTTCCGCGAGCCTGGGCTTCCTGCTCCACAATTTCGCCCCGGCGCGGGTGTTCATGGGCGATGCGGGCTCCATTCCGCTCGGGTTCCTCGCCGGGGCGCTCGGCGTGGCGGGCTTCGCCGCGGGAGCATGGCCGCCGTGGTTTCCGGCGCTCGTCTTCTCGCCATTCATCGTCGACGCTACGTTCACCGTGGTGCGTCGCCTACGGAGGCGCGAACCGGTCTGGCGCGCGCACCGCAGCCACTACTACCAGCGATTGATCCTCGCGGGATGGACCCACCGGCGCCTGGCGCTGTGGGCTTACGTGCTCATGCTCGCCGCGGCCGCGAGCGCCCTCGCCGGGAGAGCCCAGGGTCCGATGCTGCAATGCGGTATAATTTCCGCCTGGGCCGCAGCCTACGGGCTGATGCTCGTCGCGATCGAGCGGCGCCTGCCTCCGGCGGGCATCGACGATCGCGGGTCTCTCGAGCGCTCGGTCGGGTAACAACAAGAAAACGCGAAACGGCGCCATGGCGCTTGCGCACAAACCTGTCGGAGCAGCGATGCAAACGGTCCAGTTCGATGCGGGCGCACTCGCCGCCGCGGTGCACGACGGCACGGCGCTCGTGCTCGCATGCGCAGGGGCCTCCCTGCTCCTCGATGTGAACGCGGGCGCGCCGGATCCTTCCAGCGACCTCTTTGCCGCCTTCCTCGTCGCGGTTCCCATCCAGGTCGCCATCAATTTCCTGTTCGGCGTCTACCAGGGCATCTGGCGCTACACGAGCCTGCCGGACATCCAGCGCATCGTGTTCTCGGTGATGACGGGCACGGTGTGCGTGTCGATCGCGCTGCGCGCCTTCGGCCTCGACGAGACGTTCAGCTACCGCGAGTACCTTCTCTATCCGCTTTTCCTGATCGCCCTCATGTCCCTCAGCCGCATGGCGTACCGCTCGTTCAAGGAGTGGTCGCTCTACGGGCGCGGAGGCGAGCAGGGCGCGCAAGTGCTCATCCTGGGCGCGGGCGACGCCGCCGTGGGGCTGGTGAAGGAGATTTCGCGCAGCCACGAATGGCGCGTCGTCGGGTTCCTCGACGACGACGAAAAGAAGCGCGGGCGCCTGCTGCACGGCGTGCGCGTGCTGGGTCCCTTGGATGAGCTGTCGCGCTTCGCGCAACGCCTCAAGGTGCGCCACGCCATCGTCGCCATGCCGTCGGTCCCCTACAAGGTCCGCCGGCGCGTCGTGGAGATCTGCAAGCGCGCGAAAGTGTCCGTGATGACCGTGCCGACACTGAACAACGTGATGGGCGGCAAGGGCTCGCCCGCCCGCATCCGCAAGGTGGCGGTCGAAGACCTCATGAAGCGCGAGCCGGTGACGCTGGACGACGCCGGCCTGCACGACCTGCTCACGGGCCAGGTGGTGCTGGTGACCGGCGCGGGAGGCTCCATCGGCTCGGAGCTCTGCCGCCAGATCGCCGCCTACCAGCCCGCGATGCTCGTGCTATTCGAGATGAACGAATACGCGATGTACAAGGTCGACGAGCAGTTGCGCGAGGCCTTCCCGGAGATTGCCGTGGCGAGCGTCGTGGGCGACATCAAGAACGCGCGCCGCGTGAACCAGGTGATGCACCAGTACTCGCCCGGGCTCGTGTTCCATGCCGCCGCGTACAAGCACGTTCCCCTCATGGAGGAGGCCAACGCCTGGGAGGCGGTCCAGAACAACGTGCTCGGCACCTACGTCGTCGCGCGCGCCGCCATCGATTTCGGCGTGAGGAAATTCGTGTTCATCTCGACGGACAAGGCGGTGAACCCGACCAATGTCATGGGTGCTACCAAGCGCCTGGCGGAGATGGTGTGCCAGGCCATGCAGGCCGGCAGTACCACGCGTTTCGAGATGGTGCGTTTCGGCAACGTCCTGGGCAGCGCGGGCAGCGTGATTCCCAAGTTCCAGGAGCAGATCGACCGCGGCGGCCCGGTGACCATCACGCACCCGGAGATGGTGCGCTACTTCATGTCGATTCCCGAAGCGGCGCAGCTCGTGCTGCAGGCGGGGTGCATGGGGCTGGGCGGTGAGGTGTTCGTGATGGACATGGGCGAGCCGGTGAAGATCGTGGACCTCGCCCGGGACATGATCCGGCTCTCGGATCTGTCGGAGAACGAGATCCGCATCGTGTACACGGGCCTGCGCCCCGGAGAGAAGTTGTTCGAGGAGCTGCTGGCCGACGACGAGCACACGCGGCCCACGCCGCACCCGAAGCTTCGCATCGCGAAGGCGCGCGAGGTCGACCCGGGCTGGCTCGACGGGCTGGTCGCGTGGCTGGACCAGGATCGCATTCCCAGCGATTCGGAGGTGCGGCGCGACCTCAAGCGCTGGGTGCCCGAATACCATTCCCAGGTTCGACCCCGCCTTACGGCGGTGCCGGCCAATCGTTCGGCACGCGGCGGGGCCTAGTTCCGCCCAGGGCGCCGTCAACGCGCCACGCCTGCCGCCAGCGCACCGCGAGCGCCGCAGCGCACACGGTCGGCCGCGACCACTGTCGGCGGCAGCTCGACGGCCGTGTGGGATTCGGTCACGGGGTGGTCAATTGGCGCGCCCGACACGATTCGAACGTGCGACCCCTGCCTTCGGAGGGCAGTACTCTAATCCAGCTGAGCTACGGGCGCCTATCTAGCGGATTCTAAACGAGTTCACCGGCGTGAGTCCATCGCAAGCGGAATTCCTGCGCGCGATAACGGCTATAATTTGCGCTTTGCCTCGCGTCGCCTTTCACGCATTTCAAGAGGAAAACAATGTCCCAGGAGCACCATACCGATCCCATCGAGGAGAACGTCGATTCGCACCCGGTGCAGCTCGCCATCGGCATCGTCATCGGCGCTTTCGCCCTCATCGTGGGAATCATCCTCGTCGCGCAGTACGCGATCGGCTCCTATGGCGCACGGTCACGCAAGGACGATCCCGCGATGAGCGCGGAGGCAATCGCTCGCCGCCTCGCGCCCGATGCCACCGTGGCGGTCGACGCCAATGCGCCGCCTCCCGCGGCGCCCAGCGCGCAGCCTGCGATGGCCACGGTGGCGGTCACGATCCCCCCGCCCGCGAAGGCAGCTGCGCCGTCGGCCGGCGCCGCGGGAAAGTCCACGTTCGACGCCGTGTGCACCGCGTGCCACACCGCCGGCGTGGCGGGCGCTCCCCGGTTCGGCGACAAGGCGGCGTGGTCGCCCCGCATCGCCAAGGGCAAGGACGCGCTCTATCACAGCGCGCTCACGGGCAAGGG
>JAAOZZ010000034.1 GCA_012274175.1 Betaproteobacteria bacterium | reverse complement strand
GGTCGACCATGGGGATCCTCCGGCGATGGTTCGAGTTGTATTACGAAACGCTTATATATCATCCCGCCGGGCGATAATCAAAGCCCTTGCATGCCGCATCGCAACATGACGAAAGGACAAATCCGGCCATGGATGCCGTACTCCTGGACCTGGACGGAACCCTGCTCGACACCGCGCCGGACCTCGCCGCGGCGGCCAACGGCATGCTGCGCGAGCTGGGCCTGCGCCCGTGCGGCGACGAGGAGATCGCGTCCTTCATCGGGCACGGCGTCGGTTCACTCGCCCGGCGCGCCCTCGCGGCGAGCACGGGATCGCCGGCGAGCGAGGCGCAGCTTGCCGCGGCGATGCCGGTCTTCGAGCGCCACTACGACCGCGAGCTGGGACGGCGCACGCGCCCCTATCCCGGCGTCGAGGAAGGGCTCGCCGAGATGCGCGCGCAGGGACTTCGCCTGGGCTGCGTGACCAACAAGGCGGGGCGCTTCGCCCGCGCCCACCTGGAGCGCGCCGGCCTCGCGCACTGGCTCGAATGCGTGGTCGCCGGCGACGAGGTCGCGCGCCCGAAGCCGGACCCGATGCCCTACCGCGTGGGATGCGAGCGCCTGGGGATCGCGCCCGCCGCGGTACTCGCGATCGGCGACTCCCGGAGCGACGTCGACTCGGCCCGGGGCGCGGGATGCACGATATGGTGCGTGCCCTACGGGTATCGCCAGGGCGAGCCCGTCTCGGCGCTGGCGTGCGACGCCCTGGTGGAGGACTTGCGCGATGCCGCGCGACGCCTCGCGGCCCTGGGGCGAATGCCGAAGGACACGCCTCCCGTTTGACCCCCATCAACGCGGGCGCCTGCGCGGGGCCGAGAATGGTCCCAGGAGGTGTCCCATGACACTGCTCGAATTCGCCCGCGGTCCCGCGCTCACCTTCGCGCTCGTGGTCTTCGCGCTCGGTATCTTCTGGCGGCTGGCGGGAATCTACCGCTTTCCCGCGCGCAAGGAACTGTCCGCGCCTCGCCGCGACGTGCGCTCCGGCGGGGCGCTGCGCGCCATCGCCTCGCGCATGTGGCAGCCGCGCACGTTTCGCGAACGCACCCTGGTGGGCACCCTCAACGCCTACGCCTACCACCTGGGGCTCGCGATCGTGTTCTTCGGCTTCGTGCCCCACATCGCGTTCGTCGAGCGGTTGACGGGCCTTTCGTGGCCGGCGCTGCCCGGCTGGGTCTTCATCGCGGGCGTGGCGATGGTGTTCGTGGGGATGCTCTATGCCCTGCTCGCGCGCCTCACCTCGCCCGTGCTGCGCCTGTTGTCCAACTTCGACGATTACGCGAGCTGGGTCGTGACGATCCTGCCCATGGTCACCGGCATGGCGCTGGTGCACCTGTCCCTCGACGCGCGCTATCCCGCGGTCCCGGAAGTGCCGCTCGCGGTCGCGGTCCACCTGCTTTCCCTCGAGCTGCTGCTGGTGTGGCTGCCCTTCGGCAAGCTCTCCCACGCATTCCTCGTGTTTTTCTCGCGCGCCACCACCGGTGCGGCGTTCGCGCGCAAGGGAGAAGTGCTATGAACGACATGAGCGCAAGGCCGCGCTACGACAAGCAGGGCGAGCGCACGGACGCCGAGCGGGCTGCGGCTGCGACGTCCACCTTCGTGCGCGAGGTCGGGCGCGACGCGGCGCTCTACCTGGAATCGTGCATCCACTGCGGCAACTGCGCCGAGGCGTGCCAGTTCTATCTCGCCACGGGTGAAGCGAAGTACACCCCCATCTGGAAGCTGGAGCCCCTCAAGCAGGCCTACAAGCGCGAGGTAGGGCCGTTCTCCTGGATCTATCGCACCCTGGGACTCAAGCATGCTGTCACCGCTCCACAGCTCGAGGAATGGCAGGAGCTGCTCTACGACTCGTGCACGATGTGCGGCCGCTGCACGCTCGCCTGCCCCATGGGCATCGACATCGCGGGCCTGGTGGGCCTCGCGCGCAAGGGAATGTTCAAGGCGGGGCTCGCCCCCGCGGAACTGGTGGCCGTGGCCGAGCGCGCCGAGCGCGAAGGCAGTCCCCTGGGGGCCACGCCCAAGGTGCTGCGCGAGCGCCTCGAGTGGCTCTCCGACGAGCACGACGTCCCGATGCGCCTGGACGCCCCGCGCGCCGACGTTCTGGTGACGCTCTCCTCGATCGAGATCATGAAATACCCCGACGCGCTGGTGGCCACCGCGCGCATCCTCGAGCAGGCGGGTGCCAGCTGGACCATCACGAGCGCGGGCTACGAGGCCACCAATTTCGGCATGCTCTCGGGCAATGTGGATTGGCAGCGCAAAATGACGATGAAGCTCATCGACGCCGCCATCGCGTGCTCCGCGAAGGTGGTCCTGCTGCCCGAATGCGGCCACGCCTATTCGGCGCTGCGGTGGCAGGGCGCCGAGATGCTGGGCAAGCCGCTCCCGTTCCGCGTGCTGCACATCTCCGAATTCCTCGCCGAGAACCTCGCGAGCGGAAAGATCAAGGTACGGCCTCTCGACAAGACCGTGGCGTTCCACGATCCGTGCCAGGTGTCGCGCCGCGGCGGCGCCACCCGGGCCCCGCGGGAGGTGCTCGCCGCGCTGGGAATGGCCCTGCTGGAGACCGAGGACAGCGGCGACCTGAGCTTCTGCTGCGGAGGCGGGGGCGGCGTCATCGCCAACTCGCGGGCCGATGCGCTGCGCTACGGCGCCTTCGAGATAAAGATGAAGCAGATCGACGCCACCGGCGCCGAGCTCGCGGTGACGAGCTGCGCCAATTGCCGGCAGACCTTCGACGACGGCGCGGCCCATTTCCACTGGGGCCGGGAGATGGGCAGCCTCGTGGAGCTGGTGGCCGATCGCCTCGCGGCGCGTCCCGCCGCCGGGCCTTGACAGCGCAGTTCGCATATTAGACATTCCTTATATTTCGCCACGCCGTGCCGTCCCCCCTATTCCAAACAGCCGTCCGAGGAGAACCCGATGAACCACGACAAAGAGCTCGATGCCCGCGGGCTGAACTGCCCGCTGCCGATCCTGCGCGCGCGCAAGGCCCTGAACGAGATGACCAGCGGACAGGTGCTGCGCATCGTCGCCACCGACCCCGGCTCGGTGAAGGACTTCGAGGCGTTCGCGAAGCAGACCGGCAATGCGCTCCTCTCCCAGGGGGCGAGCGAGAAGGAATTCACCTTCCTCATGCAGAAGAAGTAGGCGGCGCGGCGCGGCCCGGGCGTCCCGGGCCGGCATGACGGCGCCATGGGCTGGCTCGAGCGCATCGCCGCGGTGGAAGAGTTGGAGGACGCTGCCCTCGACGCGGTCCTGGTCCGCGAGCTGGAAAGCGCTGGCGGCGCGCTCGCGGGGCGCGAAATCCGCTTCTCCACCCCTTCCTTCAAGGCTTATTCGAGCTGCGACCTGAACGGTTGCGGTGCGAACGCGTTCCCGGCTTTCTCGGTCACCGCGGGTGCCTGCGCCCTGCAGTGCGACCACTGCCGGGCCAAAGTCCTCGAGCCCATGATCCCGGCAACCTCCCCGGAGATGCTCGAGCGCAAGGTGCGCGCGATGGTGGAGGACCACAACCTGGGCGGGTTCCTGCTGTCCGGCGGCTCGAACGCCCGCAACGAGATCCGGTACGAGCGCTACTTCCCGGCGATCGAGCGCCTGAAGCGCGACCATCCGGCCCTCAAGGTCGCGATCCATTCGGCGCTGCTCGACGGCACGCGCGCCGGCGCCATGGCATCGGCGGGCGTGGACACGGCGATGATGGACGTGATCGGCGCGCAGGCGACTGTCCGCGACGTCTACCACCTCGAGCGTTCCGTGGACGACTTCGAGGCCACGCTCGCGGCGCTATGCGCCACCTCCATGGAAGTCGTTCCCCACATCGTGATCGGGCTGCACTACGGAAAGATCCTGGGTGAGCCTGCCGCGCTCGACATCGTGGCGCGGCATCCGGTGCATTCGCTGGTGCTGGTCGTGGTGATGCCGTTCTACGCGAAGCCGGGCACCTTCGAGACGCCGTCCCCGCACGACGTGGGACGCATATTCCTCGAGGCTCGACGGCGCATCGCCGATCGCGAGGTGCTGCTGGGCTGCGCCCGCCCGCCGGGAATGCACCGCCGCGTGACCGACGCCTATGCGGTGGCCGCGGGACTGGACGGCATCGCCTTCCCGGCCGACGGAACGCTCGCGGTCGCATCGGCCCTGGGTCGCCCCGCGGTGCAGGAGCACGCGTGCTGCTCGGTGAAGACCGGCCGCACGATCCCGATCCATCCGCGCGCCGCGGTGCCGTCATGACCGCCGGGCCCGTGGACGTCCTCGTGCTGGGCTTGGGCCCGGCGGGGGCGTGCGCGGCACGATTCGCGGCGCTGCGCGGCTGCCGGGTCGTCGCGGTGGAGCGCAAGCGCTCCCCGGGTGTGCCGGTGCAATGCGCGGAATTCGTTCCTGCCCTCGTGGGTATCGAGGTCCCTCGACTCGCGGGGAGCGTGCGCCAGTCCATCGCCGCCATGCAGACGTTCGTGGAAGACGACCCGCCCGATCGCACCGATCCCTTCCCGGGGCTGATGATCGATCGCGCGGCGTTCGACGCGAGCCTCGTCGCGGAAGCGCAGCGCGCGGGCGCCGACTGCCGCTTCGGCACGCGCGCGGCCGGCATCGAGCGCGACGGGCGGGTGCGGCTCGCCGACGGATCGTGCTGGGCCCCGAAAGTCATCATCGGCGCCGACGGCCCGCGATCGCTCGCCGGGCGCAGCATCGGCCAGGCGAACCGCGCCCTCGTGGAAACGCGCCAGGTGACCGTGGCCCTCGAAGGCTCTCACGACTCCACGGACATCTTCCTTTCCGCGCGCATCCCTGGGGGCTACGGGTGGGTCTTCCCCAAGGGCGACATCGCCCATGTGGGAGCGGGCGTAGATCCGGTCCACAAGGTCAGACTGAAGGCAATCGTGGACGAGCTGCACGCCCTGCTCGCGCGGCGCGGACGCGTGGGCCGCGGCGTTCTTTCGCGCACCGGCGGCGCCATTCCCGTGGGCGGCATGGTCGAGCCCTGGGGCACGCTGGGCGAGGCGCTGGTGCTGCTCGCGGGCGACGCGGCGGGACTCGCCCATCCGGTCATGGGCGCGGGCATCGCGCCGGCGGTGCATTCGGGAAGGCTCGCGGGCGAGGCCGCGGCGGCCGCGATCGCAGGCGACCGTGCCGCGTGCCTCGACTACGAAGACGAGCTGGATGCCGTCTTCGGCGCGGCGTGGTCCCGCGCCGTCATTCGCCGCCGCGAGCTGCTGGCCTCCAGCAACGACAAGCGCGCGCTGCGCCGCGCCTGGATCGCCTATCCCGGATATTGGGAGCCGCCATGAGCTGCCGCCGCCCCGAAGTACCGGACCGCAACGCCCATGGGCTCATGCAGCCGCGCATTCCCATCGCGACACCGAAAGCTGCGCGCAACGGCGCCCGCGTGAAAGCGAATGCCGTCGCACCCGAAGGCGTGTACCTGCCCAACAACAACGTGTTCACGCCCGCAATGCGCTCGCCCGGGTACGTGCAGATGTCCACGGCCGCGGCGATCACCCTCGGGATCATGAAGGGGATGATGCATCGCTGCGAGTGCACGCGCTGTCTCAACCTGCTGCTCACCTATCCCGAGGGCTGCCGCGCCAACTGCGCCTACTGCGGGCTCGCGCGCCACCGCGAGGCAGAACGCGACTACGCCGACCGCAACTTCATCCGCGTCGACTGGCCCGCGGTGCCCTTGGCACAGGCGATCGACATCGTGGCCCGCGACGGCGCGAAGAGCCCGTTCCACCGCATGTGCATCTCGATGATCACCCATCCGAAGAGCGACGCGGACACGGTGACGGTGCTCCGGGCCTGGACCGATCGCATCGATCCGAAGACGATCCCGGTGTCGATCCTGTCGAACCCCACCACCATGGAGCGCGAGGACGTCGAACGCCTGCACGGGCTGGGCGCCGACATCTTCACCGTGGCCCTCGACGCGGCGACCCCGGAGCTCTTCGACCGCACGCGGGGCAAGGGCGTGCAGTCGCCCCATTCGTGGAAGAAGTACTGGGACATCCTGATGGACGCGCGCGAGGTCTTCGGCCCGCGCAAGTTCGGCGCCCATATCATCGTGGGCATGGGCGAGACCGAGCACGACGTGCTTTCGCTGGTGCAGCGGCTCGTGGACCTGGGCGGCCACAGCCACCTGTTCTGCTTCTTCCCGGAGAAGGGTTCGCTCATGGACCACCTCCCGGCCACGCCCCGCGACCAATGGCGCCGGGTGCAGCTCGCGCGCTACCTCATCGACTACCGCGGCGTGCGAGTGGAGCACATGAAGTTCGACGGCGAGGGGCGCGTGGCGGACTACGGCCTCGCGAGCGCCGAGCTGGAGGAGATCATCGACGCGGGCACCGCCTTCCGCACCTCGGGCTGCCCGGGCAAGTTCGCCGACGACGTCTCCGCGTGCGACCGGCCGTACGGCGATTCGCCGCCCTCCGACATCGCGAGCTTTCCGTTCGCGCCGAATCGGGGAGACATCCGCAAGATCCGGAAGCAGTTGCGGATCGTGGAAGAAAGACAGCGCGGCCCCGGGACGGACACCGATGTCGTGGAGCAACGAGGCTGACGAACGCATGGCGCGCATGAATCGGGGTCCGTCCCCGGTCTTCCGCGTGATCGACACCGGCATTCGTGACGGGCGTCGGCAGATCGCGTTCGACCAGGCGATGATCGACGCGCACCAGGCGGGAAGCATCGGGGACACGATCCGCTTCCTGCGTTTCCCGCCGACGGCCCTCGTGGGGCGCCACCAGTCGCTGGAGCGGGAGGTGCGCGTGGACCATTGCCGCGCGAACGGCACCGGGCTCGCACGGCGCATCACGGGCGGCGGCGCCATCTACTTCGACCCGGGCCAGCTCGGCTGGTGCCTCGTGTTCCATCGCTCGACCCTGGGCATCGCCTCCCTCGAAGAGCTCGCACGGCGGATCTGCGAGGCGGCCGCCGCGGGACTGCGCCGCCTGGGCGTGGATGCGCGCTACCGGCCGCGCAACGACATCGAGGTGGACGGGCGCAAGCTCGGCGGCACCGGGGGCTTCTTCGACGGCGACACCCTCTTCTACCAGGGCACGGTGCTGGTGGACCTCGATCCCCGGGCGATGCTCGACGCGCTCAAGGTCCCCGAGGACAAGCTCGCGCGGCACGGCCTCGATTCCGCCGCCGGACGCGTGGTGACGCTCAAGGCGCTCCTGGGTTCGGCGCCTCCCATGGCAGCGGTGCAGGAAGCGCTGCTCGCGGGCTTCGCCGAGGGGCTCGCCATCGCACCCATGGGCGGAACCATCACCGCGGAGGAGGAAGCGCTGGCACTCCGGCTCCACGACGAGGAGATCGGCACCGAGGCGTTCGTGGCCGGGCCCGCCGATCCCGCCGCCGTCGAGGGCCTGGGAGGTGCGAGCGCGACCACTCCGGGCGGCACGATCACCGTCCATATCCGCCTCGAGGGAACGCCGCCGAGCCGCATCCGCGAAGCGCTCGTGACCGGCGACTTCTTCGTGACACCCCCGCGCACCATCCTTGACCTGGAATCGGCGCTGCGCGGCGCGGCCCTGGAAGACGCGGGCGATACCGTGGAGCGCTTCTTCGCGCGGTCCGGCGTATCCGTGCTGAGTGCGGCGCCCGCGGATTTCCGGCGCACGGTGGAAGCCGCGATCGCCGCCGCCCGGGGATGACGTGCATCAAAGGCGCGAGGGCGCTTTCGCCCTATCTTGGAAGGAGTCCACGGGATCGAAGGAATCGACATGGCATCCAGGAAGCTCGTCATCGTGATGGCCAACACCGACCTGCGCAACGGCGAGGAGCTGGGCGCGCCGCTCTTCCAGGCCTCGGTCGCCGCGGCCATGGAATACGAGGTGGAGGTGATCTGCACCGCCACTTCCGGCCGGTTGATGAAGAAGGGCGTGGCCGAGAAGCTCTTCGTGAAGCCCGGCTCCACCAAGAGCGTCTACGACTTCATCAAGGATGCCCACGAGGCGGGAGCGAAGTTCTACTGCTGCTCGCCCAACCTGGACCTCTTCGACATGACCAAGGACGACCTCATCCCAGAGTGCGAAGGCATCGTGGGCGGGGCGCACCTGATCGAGGAAGTGATGGAGGAAGACTGCAAGGTCATGACCTACTGAGCGCGGTTGTGCCTCGCCTCCCCACCGCCTAGAATCACAGGCGACGATGGGAACCTTTCCGGAGCATTGCAATGCCTGACGTGCGCGGCTGCCACCTGCCCGACGACCTGCTCTACGACGTGGGCAACCACATCTGGTTCCGGGAACTCGCCGACGGCAACGTGAAGCTGGGAATGACCGCGGTGGCCACGGCCATGTCCGGCAAGCTCGTGTCGTTCACGCCGAAGAAGGCGGGACGCGCGGTGCTGGCGGGCAAGTCGTGCGCGACGGTGGAATCGGGCAAGTGGGTGGGGCCCGCGAAGAGCGCGGCCGGCGGGGAGATCGTGCAGGTGAACGAGGCGCTGGTGGCCACGCCATCGCTGGCGAACAGCGACCCATACGAGGCCGGATGGCTCGTGATCCTCAAGCCCGAGGACTGGGCGCTCGCCAAGGCGACGCTCACGCCCGGAGCGCAGGTCGCCGCAGCCTACGAAGCGAAGATGGCGGCCGACGGGTTTGCCGGATGCGCCGGGACCTCCCCATGACCCGCGCCCGCGCACCGCGCCGCCCGGCCGCCGCACCGCAGCCGAACCCGCGCATGGCCGAGCTGCAGAAGAATGCCCGCCACGCCGCGGGGCTCCTGAAGGCGATGTCCAATCCCGCGCGGCTCGTGATCCTGTGCCAGCTGGCCGAGGGCGAGCGCTCCGTGGGCGAGCTCGAGCGCGCGGTGGGCTTGAGCCAGTCCGGAATCTCCCAGCACCTCGCGGTGCTGCGGCGCGAGTCGGTGGTGACGAGCCGGCGCGTGCGCCAGACGGTGTTCTACTCCCTCGGGAGC
>JAAOZZ010000309.1 GCA_012274175.1 Betaproteobacteria bacterium | reverse complement strand
TCCCGCGGGCCGAGGTGGCGAACCGGGAGTTCCAGTCCTGCGCTGCGTGCCGAAGCAGCCTGCGCATGCGCGCGCTGATGTACTGGCTCGCCATGGAAGTGCACGGCAAGGCGCTGGCCCTTCCGCAATTTCCCGTGGACAAGTCCATCTCGGGGCTGGGCATGAGCGACTGGGAGGGCTATGGGAACACGCTCGCGGAGAAGTTCGCCTACGTGAACACGTTCTTCCACCGGGAGCCGCGCCTCGACATCACGGACATCCCGGAGCGCCTCGTGGGCAAGCACCGCTTCCTCATTTCGAGCGACGTCTTCGAGCATATTCCCGGCTTCGGGCTCGAAGCGGCATTCCGCAACGCGCGGCGCCTGCTGGAGGACCGCGGCGTATTCCTCTTCACGGTTCCGTTCGAGAAGTCCGGCCAGACACGGGAGCATTTTCCGCGGATGCACGACTACCGCATCGTCGAGACGCGTGGCAAGCGCTTCCTGTACAACCGCACGCCGGAGGGCGAGGAGGAGATCTTCGACGACCTCGTGTTCCACGGCGGCGAGGGGATGACGCTGGAAATGCGCATGTTCACGCAGCCCGACCTCCTGCGGCGGTTGCAGGACGCGGGCTTTTCCTCGATTCGCGTGTGCCCGGACCAGGTTCCCCGCTTCGGCATCCGGTGGCCCATGGACTGGGCCGTTCCCATCGTCGCCCGCGCGTAGCGCGGCGCGTGCGCCGCCATCCGTTCACGCGTCTCCGCCGGTGAGCTTGCCGCCGCGCTGCGCGAGCGCGTCGCGGATCGCGCGGGCCGTCATGCGCGCGTACTCGCCGCGCGGGGCGATGAGGAGCATCGTCGCCGCGAACTTTCCCACCACGCGCAGCACGTCCTTCAGCTTCCACTTCAACGGCACGTACGAGCGCCGGTACAGCAGCAACCGGTTGCGCGTCATGTAGTAGACGCGCTGGGGAGAGTGCACGACGAGGCGCAGGTTGCCCAGGACCCGGCGGCGCTGGTCCCCGAGCCAGTGGTCCAGCCGCGCCGCGCATACGCCGTACAGCGCCAGGCCGCGGGAGCGCGCCCGGCAGCACCACTCCAGGTCCACGCTGTCGATGAAGAGCGACTCGTCGAACTCCCCCACGGACGAGAAGCTCTCCAGCGGGATGAGTGTTCCGGAGCTGATGATGAAGTCGCAGGCGAGGGCTTGCGCGCCGTCGGCGCCGCAGCGCAGGTGGCGATTGTGGGTCCAGCCCATCCGGATGAACGGATATTCCCGGTGGTCGCGCACGTCGTTCACGCGCGGGCCCACGGCGGCGACGGGGGGTGCGCCCGGCGATTGCGCGCATCGCTCGTAGGCCGCGCGCAGGGCCGTCACCATGCCCGGCGTGGGAATGCTGTCGTGGTCGAGGAGCAGGACGAACTGCGCGCCGCGCTCGCGCGCCCGGCGCACGCCGATGTTGAAGGCGCTCGCGACGCCCCGGTTCTCCGCCAGTCCGATCAGCTCGATGGATGGACCGCCCGGGTCCGCGGCCAGCATGTCGCCCACCGGCGCTTGCGAGCCGTTGTCCACCACGAGGATGCGATCGACCTGGCCGCGCAAGGCGCGTATCTGCTCCGAGAGCCGCCCGGGATCCGGGTTGTAGGTGACCGTGATGCTCGCGATGCGCGATGCCGTGGCGGAGGACACTGAAGCGCGGGTCTCGGGAGGCAAGGCCGTATTGTGCCCGTTCGGCCGCGGTCCCGATCTTCCGTGCGACAATTCGGCGCGAGGAGAGGGAGGCGGCATGCGGCGCGTGTCGATCGTGATTCCGTGTTTCGACGAGGAAGAGGCGCTCGGCGCATTGTTCGAGCGCCTGGACGCGGTGCTCGCGTCCCATCCGGGCATCGCGTTCGAAGTCGTGTGCGTGAACGACGGCAGCCGCGACGCGACGCTCGAGCGGCTGCTCGCGATGCAGCCGCAGCACCCGGAGCTGGTCGTGGTGGACCTCAGCCGCAATTTCGGCAAGGAGGCGGCGCTGTCCGCGGGGCTCGCGGCGGCCACCGGGGACGCGGTGATCCCCATGGACGCGGACCTGCAGGATCCGCCGGAGCTGATCGGCGAGATGGTGCGGCTGTGGGGCGAGGGCGCCGAGGTGGTCGTCGCGCGCCGCACCGACCGCTCGAGCGACTCGATGACGAAGCGATGGAGCGCGCACGCCTTCTACAAGATCCACAACGCCATGTCCGACGTGGCGATCCCCGAGGACGTGGGCGACTTCCGCCTCATGGACCGCGCGGCGGTGGACGTCCTCAACGCGCTGCCGGAGAACCGCCGCTTCATGAAAGGGCTGTTCGCGTGGGTGGGCTTCCGCACGGCCACCGTGGACTACCGCCGGGAGCGAAGGTCCGCGGGAGGCACGCGCTTCAACGGCTGGCGGCTCTGGAACCTCGCGCTGGAAGGCATCACCAGCTTCTCGCTGCTCCCGTTGCGCGTATGGAGCTACGTGGGCGCCTTCGTGGCGCTGTGCTCCCTCGCCTATGCCGCGTGGCTGCTCGTGCGCACGCTGCTCCACGGCATCGACGTGCCGGGATACGCCTCGCTCATGGTGGCGGTGCTCTTCCTCGGAGGATTGCAGATGATCGGCATCGGCATCATCGGGGAGTACCTCGGCCGCGCCTACCTCGAGAGCAAGCGCCGCCCCGCGTTCGTCGTGCGCAAGGTCTACCGCGCCGGGCCCTAGGGATGGATCTCGCGATGCTGGCGCGCTATTGCGTGGTGGGCGCGCTCGCGTTCGCGATCGACGTGTCGATCACGATGGCGCTCGCGCGGGTCGTGCACTACCTCGTGACGAACACCGTCGCGTTCCTTCTCGCCAACGCGGTGCAGTTCGTGGTGGCCCATCGGTGGGTCTTCGGCCGGGCGTTCGAGCCGGGAGCGCTCCCGCGGCTCTACGTCGCGACGCTTGCCATCAGCGCGGCGGGATTGTTGCTTTCCAACGCGCTGGTCTACCTGGGCGTGGGAATCCTCGGCCAGGCGCTCCTGCCGAGCAAGGTGTTCGCGGCGGTGGTCGTCCTCGTCGGCAACTTCGCCTTGCGCAGGATGACGATCTACCGGGGATGAAAGAAAAAGGCTTGCCGGAGCAAGCCTTGGAGTGGTGGTGGAGGCGGGGGGAATCGAACCCCCGTCCGCAAGCCTTTCACAGGCAGATCTACATGCGTAGCCAGGCCATTTGGTTTAACCGCTGCCCCGCAGACCGGCGAGCTGGGCAACGCTGAGCCACCTTGGTTTTAACGGTGGGCGAAGTGGCCCCGACTACCGCGATCTCATGAATATGACTCTGCGTCCGGTACTGCAATCCGGCCGGGCGCATGAGCACACCCGGGGCAGAGTCCGGCCGGTATTAGGCGGCCAGAGCGTAGTTGCTATCGTTGGCGACTATGTCGTCTGCGGCTGTATTTACGAGGTTTTCCGCGCCTCGGCATGCCCTGCGCTGCTTCCGAACCCGCGTCGAAACCGGGTCGCCCCCTTGAAATCGGGAGTTGCAACAATGAGTATACGGCAGTACCGACATGGGGTCGGTTCCCCTGACCTTCAAGGAGCCCTGATGACACCGCTCAGAATCGTCGCCATCGTCCTCATCGTCGCCGGCGCGCTTGCCCTGGCCTACGGCGGCTTCAGCTACACCAAGGAGACGCACCAGGCCAAGATCGGCCCGCTCGAGCTCTCGATGAAGGAGAAGCAGGACGTGAACATCCCGCAGTGGGCGGGACTGGCCGCCATCGTGGCGGGCGTCGTCCTGGTCGTGGTGGGCGGCAAGCCCAAGTAGGGAGCAGGGCGCGCTAGGGCGCCCTGCGGCTGCGCACCCAGCTCGCGATACCCTGCGGCGAATCCACGATGTCGTCGGCGCCCCATTGGGCGGGCGGCGTTCCGTCGCCCAGGTATCCGTAGCCCGCGACGATCACCGGCATGCCCGCCGCGCGCGCCGCCTGCACGTCGCGCTCGTCGTCGCCCACGTAGAGCGTGCGCATGGGCGCTACGCCCATCGTCGCGGCGGCGAGTAGCAGGGGATCGGGGAAAGGCTTCGCCCGCGGGCTGGTGTCGCCGCCGATCACGACCGCCGCCCTGCGCCCAAGCCCCAATCCCTCGATCACGGGGCGCGCGAAGCGCTCGAACTTGTTGGTGACTACACCCCAGCCGATGCCTTCGGACTCCAGGAGGTCGAGCACTTCCGCCATGCCGGGGAAAAGCCGCGTCCCGTCGCAAAGGTTCTCGGCGTAGAGCTCGAGGAATTCCTCGCGCAGGCCCGGGAACTGCGGATCGCCCGGCGCGATCCCGAACGCCGCGACGATCATGCCGCGCGCCCCGCTGGAGACGTGGGGCCGCACGAGCTCGGCGGCGACGGGATCGAGCCCGCGCCGTGCCCGCATCCGGTTCACCGTGAGCGCCATGTCGGGCGCGGTATCGGCAAGGGTCCCGTCGAGGTCGAAGAGGACCGCCTCGATCACTTGCGGCATGCGACGAGGTAGTTCACGTCCACGTCGCGCCCGAGCGCGTACGCCCGGGTGAACGGGTTGTAGGTCATGCCCGTGAGGTCGGCGACCGCGAGGCCCGCGTCGCGGCAATCGCGCGCGAGCTCCGAGGGGCGGATGAAGCGTGCGTACTCGTGGGTGCCCCGGGGCAGGAGCCGCAGCACGTGCTCGGCGCCGACGATGGCGAAGAGGAACGACTTGGGGTTGCGGTTGATGGTCGAGAAGAACACCCACCCTCCGGGCTTCGCGAGCGTGGCGCAGGCGCGCACCACGCTCGCGGGCTGCGGCACGTGCTCGAGCATCTCCATGCAGGTGACCACGTCGAACGATCCGGGAGCTTCCTCGGCGATCGACTCCGCCGAGATCAGCCGGTAATCCACGGTGCTGCCGGTTTCCACCCGGTGCAGCATCGCCACCTTGAGGGGCTTGTCGGCGAGGTCGATGCCCGTCACCTGCGCGCCGCTTGCCGCCATCGCCTCGGCCAGGATGCCGCCTCCGCATCCCACGTCGAGCACGCGCTTTCCGGCGAGGCCGCCCGCGAGCCGCTCGATGGGGCCCAGGCGCAGGG
>JAAOZZ010000308.1 GCA_012274175.1 Betaproteobacteria bacterium | reverse complement strand
GCGGCGGGCGCCGCGCTGGCGCTCGCACGCTTCAGCGAAGCGTTCCTCATCCTGCGCGCCGGCCACTTCGCGCCCGATGCGGCCTACACCCCGCTCGTGCTCGTGGTGATGAACTTCGTGTACTCGGTGGTCGCCTATCCGGTGGGAAAGCTCGCCGACCGCATGTCCGCGCGCACCCTGCTCTTCGTGGGCATCGCTTTCCTCGTGGCGGGGGACGCGGCGCTCGCGCTCGCGGGAGGCCTCGCGCTGACCGCGGTGGGCGTGGTGCTCTGGGGCCTGCACATGGGATTCACCCAGGGGCTGCTCGCGGCCCTCGTGGCGCAGACCTCCCCGGCGCACCTGCGCGGAACCGCATTCGGCGTCTTCAACCTGGCGAGCGGCGTCGCGATGCTCGCGGCGAGCGCGATCGCGGGAGCCCTGTGGGAGTTCGTCGGTCCCGCGGCGACATTCTGGGCCGGCGCCGCGTTCGCGCTCGCCTGCGCGGCGATCACCCGGGCGACGGTGCGCTAGGCGCGGCCGCGGCGCGCTCGGCGAGCCAACGCGCGGCCTGTGCGTGCGGCATCGCGCGGCTCACGAGGAAGCCCTGCACCTCGTCGCAGCCGCGGCTCCTCAGGAATTCGAGCTGCTCGTGGCGGTCCACGCCTTCCGCGATCGAGGTGATGCCGAGGTTTCGCGCTAGGTCGATGATCGCCGCGGTGATCGCGACGTCGTCGGCGTTTCCCGGCGTGTCGCGCACGAAGGTGCGGTCGATCTTGAGCTTGTCGATGGGAAAGCGCTTCAGGTGCATGAGCGATGAGTGCCCGGTGCCGAAATCGTCGATGGCGAGCCCCACGCCGATCGCCTTCAGGCCCTCGAGGGTGCGCGCCATCTCGTTGGAGTCGTCCATCAGCATGCTCTCGGTGAGCTCGAAGGCGAGGTAGCGCGGCTCGAGGCCCGCTTCGGCGAGCGCGCGTTCCACTTCGGCCACCAGGTTGCGGTTGCGGAACTGGATCGCCGAGAGGTTCACCGCCACGGGCAGCTTCGGCAGGCCCTCGTCCTGCCAGGCGCGGTTCTGCCGGCATGCCTCGCGCATCACCCAGCCGCCGATCGCCCCGATCAGGCCGCGCTGCTCGGCCACGGGAATGAACTGGTTGGGCTCGATCCAGCCGCCGTCTTCCCGGGGCCAGCGGATGAGCGCTTCCAGCCCGGTCACTTCCCCGGTGCCGGTCCTCACCTGCGGCTGGTAGTGCAGCTCGAAGGTGTGGCTGCGGATCGCCTCGCGCATCATGGTCTCGAGGGACAGCGAGCGGAACGCCGCCTCCGAGAGCCGCTCGTTGAAGAACTGGTAGTTGCTGCGTCCCCGGTCCTTGGCGAGGTACATCGCCGCGTCGGCATTCTTGATGAGCGTGTCCGCGTCGGCGCCGTCCCGCGGGAAGACGCTGATCCCGATCGAGGGGCTCACCGAAAGGCCCTGCCCCTCGAGCTCCACGGGCTCGCTGATGCCGGCGAGCAGCTTGTCGGCCACCTGGACCGGCGTCTGCTCGGGCTCGAGGTCCGGCAGCACCACGAGGAATTCGTCGCCACCGTGGCGCGAGACCACGTCCGTGGAGCGCACCAGGCGCTGGATGCGGGCGGCCACGATGCGCAGCAACGCGTCACCGGCCACGTGCCCCAGGGAATCGTTCACGGTCTTGAAGTTGTCCAGGTCGATGAAGAGCAGCGCGACCTGCGCGCTCCTGCGGCGCGCCGAATCGAGGATGAACCCGAGGCGGTCGAGGAGGAGCGCCCGGTTGGGAAGTCCCGTGAGCTGGTCGTGGTGCGCGAGGAACCGGATCCGTTCCTGGGACGCCCGTCGCCGGCGGATGTCGCGCACCACGCTCAGGCGGTACTCCTCATCCCTGAAGGGCAGCGTGCGGCCCTCGAATTCGACCGGAATGCGCGTTCCGTTCTTGGCGAGGATCTCCGATTCGTAGGGCTGCTCGTAGCCGGTGCGCAGGGCCTCCCGGGCGGCCTCGCGGAATTCCGGCGCCACGTGGTCGATGATGGGACTGCCCACGATCTCGTCGTGGGAATAGCCCGTGAGGCGCACGATCGCCTCGTTGCAGTCGGTGAGGATGCCGCCCTCGTGGAAGACGATGCCCTCGTGGGTCGCGTCGGCGAACATGCGCAGGCGTTCCTCGCTTTCTCGCACCGCGCGCTCGGCCTGGCGGTGGCGCGAGATGTCCTGGATCAGGACGAAGGCGGCGATCGTCTCGCCCCCGTCGTCCTTCTGCGGCAGCAGGCTCACCTCGAGCACGCGCTCGGTGCCGTCGTTGCCCGGGATCGCGCGCTCATAGGTCACGGCCTCCCCGCGGGTCACGCGCTCGATGTGGGGCGCGATGGCCCGGTAGCCCTCCGCGCCGATCACTTCCTCGACGGTGCGCCCGACGATGGAGGCCTCGTCCCAGCCCCAGGTCCGCGCGTAGCCCTTGTTGGCGAAGAGGCACTGCAGGTTGCGCGCCTCGAAATAGGCGATCAGCACCGGAACGTTGTCGGCGAGCATGCGGATCTGCTGCTCCTTCGCGCGCGCGGCAAGCTCGGCATCGCGCCGCTCGGTGATGTCGTGGCACGTGCCGAGGTAGCCCGCGAGCCGGCCGTGCTCGTCGTTCACGGGAACGGCCGCGTGGTGGATCCATCCGTGGGAGCCGTCGGCGCGGCGCAGGCGGTACTGGACCTCGAGCGGGCGGCGCAGCCCGAGCGCCTCGCCCCAGGCGCGCGCGAGGCCCGGGCGGTCCTCGTCGTGCACGGACTCCATCCAGCGCTCGCCCAGCTCGCTTTCGAGCCTGCGGCCGGTGTAGTCCTCCCACGACTGGTTCACGAAGCTGCATGCGCCCCGCGCGTCGGCGCACCACACGAGGCTCGGCATCGCGTTGAAGAGATCGGCGCGCGTCGCGGGATCGTGGACGATGGAAGCGACGCTGCGCAGGACGGGATCGGCCGGCTTCACGGGACCTCGTGGTGTCGCGGCTCCCGGCCACTTCGCCGCGCCGCATATTCTGGAAAAAGCGTACCACGTTCAACGCGGCGGCCTCCCCGGCGGGGGACACGCGCCCCGCCTCGTTCCAGCGATTCGGCTATCCCGTGTGACGGAGCCCGCGGGCGTCGCGCGCCCGCAGCAGGGGCGCGAAATCCCGCCAACGCAGCAGGACGGCCTTGGATGCGTTCCAGAAGGCCTCGGCGCATGGGGCGCCGTCGGTTTCCCGCAGCCGAATCGCGATGCCGTGGGCGCGGTGGGCGAGGTCCTTGAGCGTGCGCGCTTCGAGCAGCTCCTCGGCGAGCAGCACCGCCTCGCACGATCCGCTCTCCTCCAGGCGCCTCAGGAGCTGGATCTTGGCGCCGGCCACGGGCGGCATCCCGGCCATCAACAGGCCGATGTCCACGACGCCGCGCATGGGCTCGTGGAAGCCCAGCACGACCGCGGCCACGGCCACCATCGCCAGCACGGCGAAAGCGAGCAGGAAGCCCGCGGTGTGGCGGTTGCGGCGTTTCGGTCCAGGGGCGGATCGCATGGCGGGGCTATCGGGTCGGAGGCGGTGACGGCACGATAGTGAAAACGCCGCGCCCCCGGTATGGGCCCGATGGCTGGATTCGCCCCCCCGCTTCAGCGGGAGTCCTGGTCCTTTCGGATGATTGCCCTGGTTCTCGCCCGCGTGCCGCTCACCGCGTCCAGGGCGCGGCGGCTGCCGGGTCGATCCCGTAGCGCCTCACCGCCTCGCCCGCGCGCGCGTCTTCCATCCCATGCAGCGCCGCCACCGCGATGGCGTGACGGTCGACTTCGAAGAACCGGCGCAGGCTCGCGCGGGTGTCGCTGCGGCCGAAGCCGTCGGTTCCCAGGACG
>JAAOZZ010000307.1 GCA_012274175.1 Betaproteobacteria bacterium | reverse complement strand
TGCCGATGCAGCTCATCAAGGAGAACATGGACCTCGAGCTCGAGCATTGCCACGAGGCGCCGTTCTACACGCTGGGTCCGCTCACCACCGACATCGCGCCCGGCTACGACCACATCACGAGCGGCATCGGGGCCGCGCAGATCGGCTGGTACGGCACCGCGATGCTCTGCTACGTGACGCCCAAGGAGCACCTGGGCCTGCCGGACAAGGACGACGTGAAGGACGGCATCATCACGTACAAGATCGCCGCCCACGCCGCGGACCTCGCCAAGGGACACCCGGGAGCGCAGATCCGCGACAACGCGCTGTCGAAGGCGCGGTTCGAGTTCCGCTGGGAGGACCAGTTCAACCTGGGGCTCGATCCCGACAAGGCGCGCCAGTTCCACGACGAGACGCTGCCCCAGGAAGGTGCCAAGCTCGCCCACTTCTGCTCCATGTGCGGCCCCCATTTCTGCTCCATGAAGATCACCCAGGACGTGCGCGAGTTCGCGGCGAAGCTGGGCGTGTCCGAGCAGGAGGCGCTCGTGAAGGGGATGGAAGTGAAGGCGGTCGAGTTCGTGCGCCAGGGCGCGGAAATCTACAGCAAGCAGTAGGAGCGGCGAACCGTGGAAATGCATGCCCTGCTCAACGCGCTGCTCCTGGGAGTGGTCGAAGGCCTCACGGAGTTCCTGCCGATCTCTTCCACCGGCCACCTGATCGTCGTCTCGTCGTGGCTCGGCATGGCCGACGAGAAGAGCAAGGTGTTCGAGATCGTGATCCAGCTGGGGGCGATCCTCGCGGTGTGCTGGGAATTCCGCGTACGCATCGCCCGGGCGTTCGCGGGGCTCGCGGCCGATCCCGTGCAGCAGCGCTTCGCCGCGAACCTCTTCGTGGCATTCCTGCCGGCGGCGATCGTGGGGCTCGCGTTGCAGTCGCAGATCAAGAAATACCTGTTCAACCCCACGAGTGTGGCGATCGCGCTGGCGGTGGGCGGCCTCGTGATCTTCGCGATCGAGCGCTGGTACGCGCGCAAGGGCGCTCCCCGGGTGCTCAGCATGTACGACATGACGTGGAAGGACGCGCTCCTGGTCGGGCTCGCGCAGTGCTTCTCGCTCATCCCCGGAACGTCGCGTTCGGGCGCCACGATCATGGGGGGGATGGTCTTCGGGCTCTCGCGCGCCGTGGCCACGGAGTTTTCGTTCTTCCTCGCGATTCCGATCATGTTCGCCGCGACCGGCTACGAGCTCGTGAAGTACCGCGCGCTCCTGTCGCGCGACGACCTCGCCGTCTTCGCCGTGGGGTTCGGGGTGAGTTTCGTGGCCGCGCTCCTCGCCGTGAAGGGCCTGATCCGCTACGTGGCGCACCACGACTTCCGCGCCTTCGCCTGGTACCGGATCGCGCTGGGAATCGTGGTGCTCGCGTACTTCTGGTAGCCCTCAGGCGAGCGCGGATTCCTGGGTGTAGCGCTTGATCAGCGCGAGCAGCTGGTCTTCCTGGTAGGGCTTGCCCATGTACTCGTTCACGCCGATCTCGAGCGCGCGGTTGCGGTGCTTGTCGGCGGTGCGCGAGGTGATCATGATGATCGGAATGTCGCGCGTGCCCTCGTCGGCGCGCACGTTGCGCGCGAACTCGAAGCCGTCCATGCGCGGCATCTCCACGTCGAGCAGGATGCAGTCGGGACGCACGTCCTGCAGCTGCTGCAGGGCGTCCACGCCGTCCTTCGCCGTGGCCACCTCGTAGCCTTCGCGCACGAGCATGCGGCTCGTGATCTTGCGCACCGTAAGCGAGTCGTCCACCACCATGACCAGCGGCGCCCCCGATTTCTGCTCCACCACGAGGGTCGCCTGCGCGGGCGTGGGCGCCGAGCGCGGCAGCTCCGCGCCCGCCTCGCGATGCACGAGCTGCACTGGGTTCAGGATCAGCACCACCTGGCCGTTGCCCAGCACCGTGGCACCGGCGATGCCCGCGAGGCGCGCGAGCTGCGGCCCGATGGTCTTCACCACGATCTCGCGGTTTCCCAGGATCTCGTCGACGCGGATGGCGGCGCGCTGCAAGCCGCTCTTGAGCAGCAGCACCGGGATCTGGCGCGCCGCAGTGGCGGTGTCGATCTCGCCCAGCAACGGCAGCAGCGAGCGCAGCGGATAGCGATTGTCCTTCCAGGCGACTTCGCCCGCGGCCGCGATCTCCCCGTAGGCGGCGGCCTTGTATTCCTGGACCTGGTCGACCATGACCGACGGCACCGCGTACACCGTCGCGCCCGCCCGCAGCATCACGGCCTGGGTCACCGCCAGGGTGAGCGGAAGGGTGATGGTGAAGGTCGTGCCGCGCCCCGCGGCCGAGGCGATCTCGACGCGGCCGCCGAGCGAGGTGATCTCGTTCTTCACCACGTCCATGCCCACGCCGCGTCCCGCAATCTGGTTCACCTCGGTGGCGGTGGAGAATCCCGGCATGAAGATGAATTGCGCGAGCTGCGCCTCGGGCAGGTCCACGTCGGCGGCGAGCAGCCCGGCCTCGATCGCCTTCTGCCGGATGCGCGGGAAGTTGAGGCCCGAGCCGTCGTCGGAGACGCTCAGCACCACCTCGTTGCCCCGCTGCACGGCGTCGATCGCGATCTCGCCGATCTCGGGCTTGCCGGCGCGCACGCGCTCCTCGGGCATCTCGAGGCCGTGGGCGATCGCGTTGCGCAGCAGGTGCTCGAAGGGACCGGTGATCTTCTCCAGGACGGAGCGGTCCAGCTCCGTGCGGGTGCCCTTCAGCTCCAGGTTCGCCTTCTTGTCGAGCTCCTTGGCGGTCTGGCGCACGATCCGGTAGAAGCGGTCGGCGAGGTTGCCCAGGGGCACGAGGCGCACGCCCATGAGCCCCTGCTGCAGGTCGCGGTTGAGGCGCGCCTGGGCATGGATCGCGAGCTCCGTCTCGTCCAGGTTCTTCTGCAGGCCCTGGTGCAGCGTGATCACGTCGCCCAGGGACTCGGCGAGGAAGCGCGTGAGCTCCTGCATGCGCGAGAAGCGGTCGAACTCGAGCGGGTCGAAGGTCTCCCCGATCTCCTCCTTCATCTTGATCGTGCTCTGCATCTGGCCTTCGGAAGCGATCTCGATCTCGCGCAGCTGCGAGCGCATGCGCGCGATGTTCTCCGTGAGGTCGGTGAGCGCGCGCTTGAACGCCGCCATCTCGCCTTCGATGCGCGAGCGCGCGATGGACAATTCCCCCGCCTCGTTCACGAAGCGGTCGATCATGTCCGCGTTCACCCGCAGCAGCGCCGCGCGGCTCTCGCGCAGCTCCGGGGGCAGGGCATCGCGCTGGGCGACCTCCTGGGCGGCGGCGGCGATCACGGCGAGCGCCGCGGGCTTGTCCTTCTGCTGCTCGAACACCGCGCCCACCGGCACCTGGATCGGCTCGGCCTCGAGAATGTCCTCGCCGCGCCCCAGCCGGTCGAGTGCCAGCGAGAAGCGGTCGACCCTTTCCTCGATCTCCTCGAACTCGCGGAGCGGCGGCGACTCGATCTCGTCGATCGCATTGATGCGCGCCTCGAGCACGTGGGCGAGCTCGCCCAGGCGCATGAGGCCCGTCATGCGCGCGCTGCCCTTGAGGGTATGCAGGTGCCGCTGCAGGTCGCCCGCAGGGGCGTGATCGGCGGGAGCCGCCTTCCAGCGCCGCACCGCTTCGCTCACCGCCGGAATGATGTCCCTTGCCTCGTCGAGGAAGACGGGCAGCAGGTCGCGGTCGACGTCATCCTTGATCTTGCGCTGGTCCTTGCCCGCCTCGAAGGGCCCGGCGGCCCCGGGTTGCGCGAGGCCTTCCGCCGCGGCCGCCTCGGCTTGTACTTTCCCGGCGATGACCGCCTCGATTCTTTCGCGCGGCGGCTCCACGGCGGCGATGGGTTCCGTGGGCGCGACCGGTTCTACGGGGGCAACCGGTTCTACGGGGGCAACCGGTTCTACGGGGGCAACCGGTTCTGTGGAGGCAACCGGTTCGACAACCTGCGGGGCCGCGGCCATGGGCGCCTCGCTCGGTTGCGCGGGCGCGGCCGCTTCTTCCACGGGCGCCGCGGATTCCATGGGCGCCGGGACGGTTTCCACCGGCGGCAGCGATTCGGCCGCCTTCTGCGCCTCGCCTCTCGCCTCGAGGGCCTCGCGCACGACGCCGGGCATGCGG
>JAAOZZ010000306.1 GCA_012274175.1 Betaproteobacteria bacterium | reverse complement strand
CGCCGAAGACCACGTGCTTGTCGGGCAGCGGGCGGCTGCGCAGGCTCGAGACCACCGCGAGCGTCACGGCGAGGTCCGCTCCCGGCTCCGCGATCCGCACTCCGCCCACGGCGTTCACGAAGATGTCCTGGTCGAAGCACGCGATCCCCGCGTGCCGGTGCAGCACCGCGAGCAGCATCGCGAGCCGGTCGCGCTCGAGCCCCACCGTGAGGCGCTTCGCACCCATGCCGTGGGAATCGTCCACCAGCGCCTGCAGCTCCACCAGCAGCGGGCGCGTGCCTTCCTGGGTCACCATCACGCAGGACCCGGCGACGCCCGCATGGTGCTGCGAGAGGAAGAGCGCGGAAGGATTGGCCACCTCGCGCAGGCCCTTTTCCGTCATCGCGAATACGCCGATCTCGTTCACGGCGCCGAAGCGGTTCTTGAACGCGCGGATCAGGCGGAAGCTCGTGTGGGTCTCGCCCTCGAAGTAGAGCACCGTATCCACCATGTGCTCGAGCACGCGCGGTCCGGCGAGGGCGCCTTCCTTCGTGACGTGGCCGATGAAGACGATCGTGATGCCCGTCTGCTTGGCGATGCGCGTCAACTGCGCGGCGCATTCCCGCACCTGCGCCACCGACCCGGGCGCCGAGGTGAGCGCGCTCGAATACAGCGTCTGGATCGAGTCCACCACGGCCACCCGCGGCTTGGTCGCGGCGAGGGTCGCCTGGATCTTCTCCAGCTCGATCTCGGGCAGCAGGCGCACCTGCGAAGCGTTGACGCCCAGCCGGCGCGCGCGCAGCGCCACCTGCTGCGCCGACTCCTCGCCCGTGATGTAGAGCACCGGCACCTGCTCCGCAAGCCGCGCCGCCGCCTGCAGCAGCAACGTCGACTTGCCGATCCCCGGATCGCCGCCGATCAGCACCACGCCACCCTCGACCAGCCCGCCGCCCAGCACGCGGTCGAACTCGGCGATCAGGGTCGGCAGGCGCGGAAAATCCTTCGCGTCCACATCGGAGAGCTGGACCACTTCGGAGGCGCCCGCGAGGCTCGCGAAGCGGTGCACGCCCGCCTTGCCCACCACCTCCACCGCCGACTCCACGAGGGTGTTCCATTCGTTGCAGTGGGGACACTGGCCCTGCCACTTGGGCGTCTGGCCGCCGCATTCGGTGCAGGTGTAGACCGAGGAACGCGCCTTCGCCATCAGGTATCGATTTCCGACATCGGCACCCGCGCGGCCACCGCGCACAGGAGCTCGTAGCCCACGGTGCCCGCGGGAACGGCCACCTCATCGACCGGAAGCGCCTCGCCCCACAGCACCACGGGAGAGCCGATGCGCGCATCCGCCACGCTCGCGAGGTCCACCGCGATCATGTCCATGGAAACGCGGCCCACGATCCGGGTACGCACGCCCGCGACGACGATCGGCGTTCCCGTGGGCGCATGGCGCGGGTAGCCGTCTGCATATCCGCCCGCGACCACACCGATGCGCATCGGGGCCTCGGCGCGGAACTCGCCGCCGTATCCCACCGCCTCACCCGCGGCGAGCTCCCGCACCGCGATCAGCTCCGAGGCGAGGGTCATCACCGGCTTGAGACCCAGGGATTTCGCGGGGCGGTCGGCGAACGGCGTCGCCCCGTAGAGCCCGATGCCCAGGCGCACGATGTCGCCGTGCGTCGAGGGGTGCGCGAAGATCGCCGCGGAATTGGCTAGCGACTTCGGCAGCGTAAAGTTCTTGGTCGCGAGCGCGAAGCGGCGCATCGGCTCTTCCACTCCGTCGGGACGGTCGGCGTTGGCGAAATGGGTCATGAGCGTGATCGACTTCACCGCGTCGCACTTGCGCAGGCGCTCGAACGCCGCGCGCGCCGTTTCCGGTGCGAAGCCCAGGCGGTGCATGCCGGTGTCGACCTTGAGGTACGCGTCGACGGGCTTGGCCAGGCGCGCGCCCTCGAGCATCGCGAGCTGCTCCTCGCAGTGCACGACCGTGGAGAGCCCAGAGGAGGCGGCGAGCTCGAGCTCGGAAGGCGCGAAGCAGCCCTCGAGGAGCACGATGGGCCCGGCGAAGCGCTCCCGCAGCGCGACGGCGCCCTCGATCTCGATCAGCGCGAAGCCGTCGGCGCGATCGAGCGCCTTGGCCGCGCGCGCAAGGCCGTGGCCGTACGCGTTGGCCTTGACTACCGCGAGCACCTTCGAGCGCGGAGCGAGGCGCTTGGCGACGTAGTAGTTGTGCCGCAGCGCCGGCAGCGAGATCGTGGCGTGGATCGGTCTCGTCACCGGCCTTCAGAACCCCGGCGCGCCGGAGTAGTTCTCGAACCGCGTGTGCTTGCCGAGGAAAGTGAGCTTCACGGTGCCGATGGGTCCGTTGCGCTGCTTTCCGATGATGATCTCCGCGATGCCCTTGTCGGGCGAATCCTCGTTGTACACCTCGTCGCGGTAGATGAAGAAGATCATGTCTGCGTCCTGCTCGAGGGCGCCGGAGTTGTGGCTCACGATGCCGTCGGCGAGCCACGAGGCGGGCCCCGGAACGGTGAGGTCGAATACTTCCTCCTCGCCATCCGCTTCGACCGATACGACGCGATCCCAGAAAAGATCGGACCGCGACCACTTCAGCAGGGTATCGTCCCCCAGCTTCTCGGCATAGTCGTCGATCATTGCGCGCGAAGGCGCGAAACGGAAATGCGACGTGCCTCCGTACGAGGTCCCGCGCAGCGCGGTCATGGCGCGGGTCGTGACACCTCGCGAGCGCATCGATGCACGCACCTCGGCAAAGGCCTCCATGGGCAGCGTGTCCACGTTGGTATTCGGCGTACGAGCGTCGATATGCATCCGCAACGCGCGTGCGGGCGCCACTCTCGGGCCGAAGACACCGACCTGGTCGAGAAATGCGCGCTGGTGGTCGGTGCCGGACACGTCCACCGAGTACAGCGGGCGGTAGGCACCCTTGATGGACATGTTGATGCGCGCAACGATCCCCACGCGAAGGAGCAGTGCGGCGACATCGCATGCAAGACCATGGCTGCAGGTGGCAAAGAACACGCGATCGCTGCCCCTGCCTCCGGGCCGGCGCACGGTGATGCTGCCGTCCGTTGCCCAAAGGTGTCGCAACAGCAGCCCTACCTGGTCGTTGGCGAGCTGGAACACTTCCGGGGGCAAGCGCTTCTCGTGGCTGCGTTGGCCGTAGATGCCGAGATCCTTCAGCCATTTTCCAACACCCTCGGGATGCCAGCGGTTGCCGTTGCCGCTGATGAGGAGCTGATGCCATTGACCACGGCCCGGATAGCGCTTCACTTCGGACCCAAGCGCCACGGCAGCCGCGCGAACCGCTTCGCTATTCTCTTCGGACGCGGTGGTGTAGCGCAACGGCTGATGCTTGAGGTAGCTGCCATCTCCGACGAGATGGCCGAGCAGCACCAGCTCCTCGTCGCGCCAACGCCGACCTGTCTGCGGATCCGGCAGGCGGCGTGAAAGCGCGAGCCTGGTGCCCGGACGCAGGTCGCCCACCTCGATCCACCCATCGGGACCGAAGAGCCGATGCTTCGCGGTCGCGCGTATCGTGCGCCCGCTGGCGAGGCTCCCCTTGAAGACCGGTTTGGTGCCCACGGACCAGACGCAATCGGATACGTGCCGCTCGATGCGTCCATCCTGCGACATGGCGAGGACCTCGGGCGTTTGCCCGACGAGCTCACGAATGGGTACGCGGCGGTTATCGGCCAGCACGACGAGCGTCTCCCCGGTGACGCACTCGCGAAGATCCGACATCACCGGGCGCTTGTTCGGGCGCTGCTCGAGGGAGCGGTTCAGCTGCGAAAGCGCGATGACCGGCACCTGCAGTTCCTTGGCCATCGCCTTGAGGCCGCGCGAGATCTCGCTCAGCTCCGTGGCGCGGTTCTCGTTGCCGGAATCGGTGCCCTGCATGAGCTGGATGTAGTCCACCACGATGAGGCCGAGCCCGCCGTATTCGCGCCATTTCCGACGGGCGCGGGCGCGAAGTTCGAGGGGATTCAGCGCCGCGGTCTCGTCGACGAGGAGCGGGGCCTCGTTCAACTTGCCCAGCGCGGTGCCGAGACGGTCCCAGTCCGAGGCCTCGAGGCGCCCCGTGCGCAGGCGCTGCGCGTCCACCTTCCCCACCGAGCCCAGCAGGCGCGTGGCGAGCTGCGTGCCGCCCATCTCCATCGAGAACACGAGCACCGGGAGCTTGAGCTCCAGGGCCACATGCTCGGCGATGTTCAGCGCGAGGGACGTGTTGTGCGTGACGACGTACTCGTCGGTGATGTACAGGCGCGACGGGTGCGAAACCGCGATGCACTGCGTGGGCACGACGCGCGAAGGG
>JAAOZZ010000305.1 GCA_012274175.1 Betaproteobacteria bacterium | reverse complement strand
TGGCGGAAGGTGTGAGATTCGAACTCACGAGAGGCTTGCGCCTCTGCCGGTTTTCAAGACCGGTGCCTTAAACCACTCGGCCAACCTTCCCCTGGTGCGAGTCCAATCTGCCGGATTTGGCGCGCCCGAAAACCAAATGGCCGCTCCGGTGTCCCAATACAGCACGGACCCATCGATTGCGCTATGATTTTACGCCGGACCTGCGGGGACTTGAAACCACGCGTCCCGCCCATACTCTAACGATACGGTCCGGTTGGACCGAAATCCCAATCCGCAAGGAGGAAGCATGCAACCCGAATCCCCGATGATGGCGCCGGGACAAACGGCGTCGACGACGCTGGCGCTCGCCCAGAACCGGGTCCTGCGCAACACTTATTGGCTGCTCGCCATCTCCATGGTGCCGACGATCCTCGGCGCGTGGCTGGGCGTGCAGTTGAAGTTCGCCCTCTTCCCCGGCCACCCGGCGATCGCCTTCATGCTGTTCCTCGGGATCGCCTTCGGCTTCTTCTACGGCATCGAGAAGACCAAGAACAGCGGCATGGGCGTGGCCCTCCTGCTGGCCTTCACGTTCTTCATGGGCCTGATGCTGTCGCGCATGCTCGGCGTGGTGCTGGGACTGGGCAACGGATGGAGCCTCGTCTCGCTCGCCTTCGGCGGCACGGCGGTGATCTTCGCCACGATGGCCACCATCGCCTCGACCACCAAGCGCAACCTCTCGGGGCTGGGCAAGTTCCTCTTCGTCGGCGTGATCATGCTGCTGGTGGCGGCCTTCGCGAACATCTTCCTGCAGATTCCGGGGCTGATGATTGCGGTCTCGCTCATCGCCATCGGCATCTTCTCAGCGTTCATGCTCTACGACGTGAACCGGATCGTGACCGGCGGGGAGACCAACTACGTGAGCGCGACCCTCGCGCTGTACCTGGACGTGTACAACGTGTTCGTGAACCTGCTGGCAATCCTGGGCATCACCAGCGGCAGCAACGACTGACTTCGCGCAACCGCGATCTCCCAGGGCGGCCTCGGCCGCCCTGTTTCATTTCCGGAATGCCGCGATGGATTCCACGTGTCCCGTGTGCGGGAACATGTTGACGACACCCGCGCATTCCAGCCGGTAGCCCTTCACGTGGACCAGCACGCCCGCATCGCGCGCGAGGGTCGAAGGGCTGCACGAGACGTAGACGATGCGCCGCGGGCCGTCGTCGGGCAGTCCCTTGCAGATGTCCACGGCGCCGTCCCGGGGCGGGTCGATCAGGAGCTTGTCCACGGGGCCCAGCCGCGCGAGGGCCCCGGCGGCATCGGAGTACAGATCGTGGGCGAGGAACGTCGCGCGCTCCACGAGGCCATTGGCGAGCGCGTTGCGCCGCGCCTGCTCGACCAGTGCGCTCGAGCCCTCGATGCCGGTCACGTGGACGCCGCGCGTGGCGAGGGCGAGCGTGAAATTCCCGAGGCCGCAGAAGAGGTCGCCCACGCGCTCGCCCGGCCGCGGGTCGAGCAGGTCTACGGCGCGCTTCACCAGCACGCGGTTCACGCCCGCGTTCACCTGGGTGAAGTCGGTGGGCCGGAAGCCCAGGGTGAGGCCGAACTCCGGCAGGCGGTAGTCGAGGGCGGGAGCCTCGAGCGGGTGGAACGGGTGCGCCGAGTCGGGGCCCTTCGGCTGCAGCCACCACTGGATGCCGTGGCGATCGGCGAACGCGCGCAGCTTCTGCGCATCGTCCTCCGGGATCGGCTCCAGGTGGCGCAGCACGAAGACCGTGACCGCCTCGCCCACCGCCAGCTCGAGCTGCGGAATGCGATCGCGCAGCCGCATCGAGGTGAACATCTCGCGCAGCTCCGGGATCAGCGCGGAGACAGCGGGCGGCAGCACCTCGCACGACATCGTATCCGCCACGAAGCTCGAACGGCGCTCGTGGAATCCCACCAGCACGCCGCCCTTCTTGGCCACGTAATGCACCGACAGGCGCGCGCGGTTGCGGTATCCCCATGCGGGCCCCACGACGGGCGCAAGGACGCTCTCGGGCTCGACCTTTCCCAGGCGTTCGAGGTTGTCCTCCAGTACCCGCTGCTTGGCCGCCACCTGGGCCGATGCTTCGACGTGCTGCATCGCGCATCCGCCGCAGGTCCCGAAATACCGGCAGCGGGGCCGCACGCGCAGCGCGCTTTCGCGCAGCACCTGCGTGGCGGTGCCCAGGTCGAAGTTGCCGCGGCTGTGGCGGCGCGTGAAGACCACCCGCTCGCCGGTCACCGCGCCGTCGATGAAGGTGACTTTCCCGTCCACGTGCGCGACACCCGCGCCCTCGTGGTCGAGGGATTCGATGAACGCTTCGTTCAAGCGCCTACGACTCGCATTGCGTCTTGATCGGCCCGAACACCTGGCGCTTGATCTGCTTGGTCACCTGCACGCCGTCGACCGAGTAGGTCATCGTGGCGGAGTTCCCATCGATGAACGAGAAGCTCATGGTGCCCACCTGCACGACCGAAGCCGGCGCCCAGGGGCTCGCGTTGAACGCGGGTCCGCTGGTGCGGTAGAGCGCCCCGGAGTACGCGCCGCCCGAGCCCAGCTCGCCGTCGGACATCACGAGCCACATGCCCTGCCCGTTCGCGGCGTAGGTGAAGAGCGTGGCGAACAGGATGTTGCCCTGGTGCGTGATGTTCACCCCCCATCCCGACTCCGCCGGGTTCCACCACAGGTCCTGGTAGTTGGACGCGAAGCTGCGGTCGAACGCCGACCACGTGCAGGTGGGTTGCGTGGAGAACAGTTGTCGCGTGATGGCCTTGGTCACCGTGGTGCCGTTGTAGCTGTAGGTGAGCGTGCCGGAGCCGGCATCGACGAAGGCGATTCGCATCGTACCCACGGTGGTGACCTGCGCCCCGGAGAAAGGAACCGCGTTGAATGCCGGGCCCGTCGTTCGATAGAGCGATCCCTGGTACGAGCCGTCCGCCTGGCGCTCGCCGTCGGACATCACCAGCCACATGGGCGCGCCGCTCGGGTCGTAGGTGAAGAGCGTGGCAAAGACGACGTTGCCCTGGTGGTTGATGTTGAGGCCCCACCCGGATTCCGCCGCGTTCCACCAGAGCGCCGTGTAGTTCGTGTCCACCTTGTCGGCGCGCATGCGCAGGTTGTACGCGCCGGTGCCGGCCGCGTCCCAGTGGCCCACCTGCACGTAGTAGGTGCCGGGCCCTAAGCTGCGCGTGACGCCGAAGTGGTTGTCGCTCGCCTGGGCGTCGTCGCTGGCTTCCTGGCTCACGCCGCGGCTGTCGAGGATCGACCCCACCGTATCCAGGTTCGCGCCCTCGCTCCATGCGCTCACCCACGCCGGGGCGCTCAGCGCGAAGCGGTAGACGTCGAGATCTCCGCCGTAGTCGATGCGCCGGTTGTCGAGGGCGAAGGTGGACGTCCTCTGGTCGAGGATGGTGGCCGGGTCGGTCTTCGCGGCGAAGAGGTCCTGCGCACGGTTGGGCGCGTCGTCCGGAGCCTGCGATGCGGAGCGGATGTAGGGGTCGATCTCCGGCTCGAAGATCTCGAAGCGGCTGTAGAGCGCATCCTCGTTCAGATCGGTGCAGCTCATGCCGTCGGGCTGGTTCACCGTGGTCCCGGTGAGGATGCCCCGCAGCTCGAGCTGCCCGCCCGAGAGCGTGAAGAGGCCCGAGCCGCTGGAGCCGCCCTGGATGATGCCGCTGGAAAAGCGCACGCCGTATTCGTCCTGAGGATAGCCGTCGATGCGGAACAGGCCCACGGTGCTGCCGATGGCGTAGCGGCTCGTATCTCCCTTGGGGTGGCTCACGCTCACGATCGAAGCGCCGTTCGCGATGCGGGCCGGGTTCCATCCCACGTAGACGGCGTCAGAGGGCGGGGACGCGTTCATCAGGAGCAGCGACGAGTCGACGTTGTAGTTCGTGAACACGAGCTGCGTCCCGCCCAACACCTGCACGGGGGCGGCGGGAAGGTTCGGGAGCTGGTCCTGGCAGTTGCCGGCCGACTCCGAGAACCAGAGTGTCGAGATCGAGGCGGCGGAAGCCGCGTTGTCGATGCAATGGTTCGCGGTGAGCAGGTACGCCGCGGGGAACTTCTCGGTGTTGATGAGCGTTCCGGTGCACAGGAACGCCCCACCGCCGTCCATGAAAGAAAGGAGCACGCCCGCTTTCGTCACGGCGCCGATGCCGTCGGCCACTCCGGGCGCAAGCGACGTGTCGTCGGGGGCGCACGCGCTTTCGAGCGTGCACACTCCCGCGCCCCCCGAGGCCTTGGCCTCCCAGGGCGACTGCGTGAAGTGCACCACCGCGCCGATGGCGATGGCGCCGTCGTTACCCGGCCGCACCGGCGTGAAGAGCTCGATCGCCTGCGTCGCGCCCTCGGTCCACGGCGTCCACGCCACGTTGCCGAAAGTGGGATCGACGGTCATGGTCTCGACGCGCCCATCGGTTCCCATCGCACGCAATTGCATCGCGCCCGGCATGGTGCCCAGGTCGAGGCGCACGCGCAGCCCGAGCGCGCCTTCGGAGGTAGCGCTCAGCTCGGCCACGAAACCGCCGGGCACCGCGTTCCAGCGCGTGACCTCGGCCGCCTTCGCGAGGGGCCGCACCTCGCCCACGGGAAGGCGTCCGCCTGCGTTTACCGGCGGGACCGCGGACTTTTCGGCGGGGCGCTGAAGCACCACGGTGACGTCCGGCGCGAGCCACGGAGCACGCAGGCCCACGGGCGCGGGCGCATTCGTCACATGCAGCGACCGGGAGGGCATGCCGGTCGGAGAAGCCGGGGCGGCCAGGGGCAGCGCGAGGACGGCCGCGGCCAGGAAACGGATCTTCATGGGCAATGGAAAACGTAAGCTTTTCATAGGCTTATGCTACCATATCGGGAGCGTTCCGACGGTCCCACGCACGCCTTCCGAGACAGCGCCAAGTCCTTGATCAAGTTCTGCAATTCCTGCGGCGGCCCGATCACCCATCGCGTTCCCGAGGGCGATTCGCTGCTTCGCGCCGTGTGCGATGCATGCGGCCATATCCAGTACGAGAACCCGAAGATCGTCGTGGGTTCGGTGCCGGTGATCGACGATCGCATCCTGCTCTGCAGGCGCGCGATCGAGCCGCGCTACGGGTTGTGGACGCTTCCCGCGGGCTTCATGGAGCTGGGCGAATCCACCGCCGAAGGCGCGGCGCGCGAAGCCCTCGAGGAGGCCAACGCGCGCATCGAGATCGAGGAGCTCTACACGCTGTTCTCGGTGCCGCACATCAGCCAGGTGCACATGATGTTCCGCGCGAAGCTGCTCGACGCGAACGTCTCTCCCGGCGTCGAGAGCCTCGAAGTGGAGCTCGTGACCGAGGAGCGGATTCCATGGGACCGGCTCGCGTTCACGGTGGTGAGGCGAACCCTCGAGCATTTCCTCGCCGATCGCAGGAAGGGGGCCTTCGTTCCCCACTTCGGCGAGATACGCCTGCCGCCCTGAGCGCGGGCTTCAGCCCACCTTCAGCACTTCCTCTTCCGCGATCACGTACACCTGGTCGCCGGGCCGCGGCCGCACTTCCGCGCTGCCGGTGAACGCTCCGAAGGCTGGCAGCACGCCCCATCGCTTCCCGAACCAGAAGCAGGGCAATCGGAGCGACGGCTCGCCTTGCGCCGACAGGCGCACCGCCGGGTGGATGTGTCCCGCCAGCGCGTAGCCGCCGCGCGCGGCTCCCGGCTCGTGGTTGAGCACGAAGGGGCCGAGCGCTTTCCCCGCCTCGACGCAGGCGATGTTCCAGTCGCGCGGAGGATCGCCCGCCCGCTCGTCGTGGTTGCCGCGCACGATGGTGAGCGCGAGGCCGGCGCGCGCGTCGCGCCAGGCGGCGAAGCGCTCGAAGGTGCGCGGCGCGCGCCCCGCGGGGCTGTGGAGGAAGTCGCCGAGGAAGACCACGTGCTCGGCGCGCGTCCGGTCCACGGCGCGCCCGAGCCGCTCCACGTTCTCGGTCGTGGTCCCCGACGGCATCGGGATGCCCGCACTCCTGAAGCTCGCGGCCTTGCCGAGGTGGAAATCGGCGACGAAGAGCGTCCCGCGCGCGGCCCAGTACGCGGCGCGCTCGGCGAGCAGCACGAGGCGCTCGCCGGCCACCTCGCACGCGGCGGCGCTATCCAAAGAGATCTCCCTGCTCGTCGGTGTCCGCCGGCGCGGCCCGGTCGTACTCGAGCTGCATGCGCCGGACCCGGTCGGCGAGCTTCTCGCTCGAGAGCTTCTCGCGAAATCGCCCCACCATGATGGGGAACGCGAAGGGCGAAGGCTTGTGGGTCTGGCGCAGCAGCACCGGTGTCGCCGCCATGCGCCGCAGGCCCTCGGCGAGGCGCGAGAATTCGAGCTGCCGCTCGAGCACCTCGCGCTCCGCCTGTCCCAGCAGGGGATTGTCCGGATCCCAGCGCGCGAAGACCTCGTAGAGGAGCCCGCTCGTCGCCTGCACCTGGCGATTCGTCTTGGGCTGCCCCGGGTAGCCCTGGAACACGAGGCCCGCCACGCGCGCGATCTCGCGGAACTGGCGCTTCGAGAGCTCCGCGGCGTTGAGGCTCGCCAGCATGTCCTCCAGCAGGTTCTCCGAGGAGAAGAGCCCGCCCTTGAGCAGCGGGATCAGCTCGAAGCGCTCGCGGGCCACGAGCTCGAAGCCATAGTCGGTGAAGGACAGGCTGAAGGTGGCGGCCTTGCCCCGGGCGATGCGATGGGCGAAGAGCGCCGAGAGCCCCAGGTGCACCTGGCGCCCCTCGAAGGGGTAGAAGAAGATGTGGTGGCCCTCCCGGGTCTCGGTCTGCTCCACCAGCATCTCGTTGCGCCGCGGCACCTTCGACCACGCGTTCTGGAGCCTCAACAGGCGCCGGACCGCTTTCATCTCCGGCTCGCGCTCGCGGCCGTCCACGTGCAGCTCGAGGAGCTCCCGGATGCCCTCGGAGACTTCGCTCGACAGCGGGCATCGTCCGCCGTCCCAGCGGGGTATCACCGCCGACCCCGGCTTGCCCGCCCTCACGTACGCGGTCATGTTCTCCACGCGGATGAATTCCAGGAGCTGGCCCGCGAAGACGAACGCGTCTCCCGGCGAAAGCCGCGCGATGAAGGACTCCTCCACGTTGCCCAGGCGCTTGCCCCGCAGGTAGCGCACGTCCACCGCCGCGTCCGACACGATGGTGCCGATCGACATGCGGTGCCGGCGCGCGATGGCCGCATCCGGCACGCGATGCACGCCGCGCTCATCGAGGGCGACCTTGCGGTAGTCGGGATACGCCTTGAGGGCGTCTCCGCCCCGCGTCACGAAGTCGAGGGCCCAGCGCCACTCGGCATCGGTCAGGTCGCGGAAGGCGCGCGCGCTGCGCACCTCGGCCTTCATCTCCTCCTCGACGAAGCCCTCTCCCGCGGCGATCGTGACCAGGTGCTGCGCGAGGAGGTCCAGCGGGCGATCGACGGGACGGCGCGACTCGATGCGCCCGGCCATCGCGGCCCGGCGCGCGGCGGCGGCCTCGACGAACTCCAGCGCGTGCGAAGGCACGCAGGTGATGCGGCTCACCTGCCCCGGCGCGTGACCCGAGCGCCCCGCCCGCTGCAGCAGCCGTGCCACGCCCTTGGGGCTTCCGATCTGGAGCACCCGCTCCACGGGGGAGAAGTCCACGCCGAGGTCCAGGCTCGAGGTGGCGACCACCGCCTTGAGCCTTCCCTCCTTCAGCCCCTGCTCCACCCACCTGCGCACGTCCGCGTCGAGCGAGCCATGGTGCAAGCCGATCACGCCCGCCCATTCCGGCCTCGCCTCGAGCAGTCCCTGGTACCAGGCTTCCGCCTGGGAGCGCACGTTGGTGAAGACCAGCGTCGAGCGCGCGGAATCGATCGCGGCGACCACGTGGTCGAGCATCGCGAGCCCCAGGTGTCCCGCCCACGGAAATCCATCCACCTCCGGCGGAACGAGGGTATCCATCACCACCTGCTTGTCGCCCGCGCCCTTCACGATGCGCCCGCCGGTGCCCGCCAGCAGGCATTCCAGCGCCTCCTGCGTATTGCCGAGCGTGGCCGAGAGCCCCCAGGTACGAAGCCTTGGGTTCCAGCGGCGCAGGCGCGCGAGGCCCAGCTCCGCCTGCACGCCCCGCTTGTTGCCGAGGAGCTCGTGCCACTCGTCCACGACCACGAGCCGCAGCTCCGAGAGCTTCTCCCGCGCTTCGGGGCCAGAGAGCATCAGGGAGAGGCTCTCCGGCGTGGTGATGAGCGCGGAAGGCAGGCGGCGCGCCTGCTTCGCGCGCTCCGCGCTCGAGGTGTCCCCGGTGCGCAATCCCACGGTCCACGGCAGTCCGAGGCCCTGCACCGCGCGCTCGAGGGAGATCGCGGTATCGCCCGCGAGCGCGCGCATCGGCGTGATCCACAGCACACGCAGGGCGGCCGCCTTGCCCTCTGCCCGCGGGAAGGCGGCGTTCTCCTCGATCCATTCGGCGAGCGGGCCCAGCCACGCGGCGAGCGTCTTGCCGCTGCCGGTCGCGGAATGCACCATTCCCGATTCGCCGTCGAGATAGGCGTTCCACACCTCGCGCTGGAAATCGAACGCGCGCCAGCCGTGGGCGGCGAACCATCCTTCGAGGCGATCGACGCCCGGACGGCCCAGTCGATCTTTCAGGTTTCCCAGATGCGCCCCGCGGTTGCGATGGTGTTGGCCGGTCCCAAGCATACGTGAACGTGCGAACATGAATCATGGACGCATCCTCACCCCTCGTCAGCGTGATCGTGCGCACCATGGGCCGCCCCGAGTTGGCCCAGGCGCTCGACGCCGTGGCCGCGCAGACCCACCGCCCCGTGGAGATCGTG
>JAAOZZ010000304.1 GCA_012274175.1 Betaproteobacteria bacterium | reverse complement strand
GGCAGGTGCCGGTCGCGGCGCTGCACGACGTACCACTGGCGCATGACGGGGAATCCCTTCACGGCGATCACGACGAGGCGTCCCAGGGCCAGCTCCTGCTGCACGGCGTGGGCGGAGAGGAATCCTAACCCGAAGCCCGCCGCCACCGCTTGCTTGATCGTCTCGTTGCTCGCGATCTCCATTTCCAGGCGCGGCACCACGCCCGATTCGGCGAACGCCTGGTCCATGGCGAGCCGCGTGGCCGACCCCGGCTCGCGCGTGATGAGCGGCTCGCGCGCCGCAGCCTCGAGCGTCACGGACCGCTTGCCCGCGAGCGCGTGGCCCGGGGCGCCCACGATCACGTGGGGATGGGGCGCGAAGGGCTCGGCGGCGAAAGCGGGCTGCGTGGGCGGATCGCTCATCACGGCCAGGTCGATCTCATGGCGCGACAGGCGCTCGAGGAGATCCTCGCGGTTTCCCACCGTGAGGCGCGCCCGGATGCCGGGGTGGCGCTCGCGGAACGCGGCGATGAGCCACGGGAAGAAGTAGTCGCCCGCATTGATCGCCGCCACGTCGAGCAGGCCCTGCTCGAGGGAACCCAGCCCCGCGATGGCCTCCTCGGAGGCGCGGATGTGGCCGAGGATCCCGCGCGCATGGGCGAGCACTTCGACGCCCGCCTGGGTGAGCTTCAGGCGCCGGCCCACGCGCTCGAAGAGCTCGGCATGGGCGTGGCCCTCGAGCTGGCGGATCTGGATCGAGACCGCGGGCGGCGTGAGGTGCAGCTCCTCGGCGGCCCGCGTGACCGACAGGTGGCGCGCCGCGCTTTCGAACACGCGCAGCTGCCGGAGGGTGGCGTTCTTCATTAAACGATCACTTAACCATTTCGTAACGGGATTTTACTTTCGTTTAATGCCCGCCGGGAATAGCCTGACTGCATGACCGCCGACCGCAACGCCATCAACCGCGCCTTCTGGGCCCTCGGACTGCGCTTCCAGTGGAACGAGCAGGACTGGGCCGTGCTGGGCGCCCTGCCCGACCTGAGGGCGCAGCTGCGCCACTACCTGCCGCGCCACCAGCCGCACCTGCTCGCCGTCTACGACGTCGATTTCCTGGGCCGCCTGGTGGAAGAGCGCATCTCCACTCCCGACAAGCTGCACTTCGGCCTCGAAGCCCCCCGCAGCCTCTGAAACCCGGATTTCACGCCTTCAGCTCGGGGCGATCACGGAAGTGGTCCAGCGCCTCGGGGTTGGCGAGCGCCTCGGCGTTCTTCACCGGCTGTCCGTGTACCACCGCGCGCACCGCGAGCTCCACGATCTTGTTGCTCTTGGTGCGCGGGATGTCGGGAACCTGGAGCACCACCGCCGGAACGTGGCGCGGGGTGGTGTTGGCACGGATGGTGTCCCGGATCCTGCGCACCAGGGCATCGTCGAGCGTGGCCCCATCGCGCAGCCGCACGAAGAGCACCACGCGCACGTCGTGCTGCCAGTCCTGGCCGATCACGATGGACTCCACCACCTCGTCCAGCCTCTCCACCTGCCGGTAGATTTCCGCCGTTCCGATGCGCACGCCGCCGGGATTGAGCACCGCGTCGGAGCGCCCGTAGATCACGAGGCCGTCGTGCTCCGTGATCTCGCACCAGTCCCCGTGGCGCCACACGTTGGGGAAGCGCTCGTAGTAGGCGGCGCGGTACTTCGATCCGTCCGCGTCGTTCCAGAATCCCAGGGGCATCGTCGGGAAAGGCGCCGTGCACACGAGCTCGCCCTTCTGCCCCGACGGAAGCGCGCGGCCCTCGTCGTCGAAGACCTCCACCTTCATCGCGAGCATGCGGCACTGCAGCTCGCCCCTCCACACCGGAAGGATCGGAACACCGCCCGCGAAGCACGCCACCAGGTCGGTGCCGCCGCTGATGGACGACAGGCACAGGTCGCCCTTCACGTGCGCGTAGACGTAGTCGAAGCTCTCCGGGGCGAGCGGGGAGCCGGTCGAGAGCATCGTGCGCAACTGCGGCAGCGCGTGGGTGCGCACCGGGTCCACGCCCGCCTTCGACGCGGCGTCGATGAATTTGGCCGAGGTCCCGAAATGGGTCATGCGCTCGTCCCGCGCGAGGTCGAAGAGGATCGTGCCCCGGCCGAGGAAGGGCGAGCCGTCGTAGAGGAGCAGGGTCGCCTGCGCGGCGAGCGCCGAGACGAGCCAGTTCCACATCATCCAGCCGCAGGTCGTGAAGTAGAACACCCGGTCGCCGGGCAGCACGTCGACGTGCAGCAGGTGCTCCTTCAGGTGCATGAGCAGCACGCCCCCCGCCCCGTGCACGATGCACTTGGGCACGCCCGTGGTCCCGCTCGAGTAGAGGATGTAGAGCGGATGGTTGAAGGGCATGGAGGCGTAGGCGATGGCGCGCGCGGCATGGGGCGCCACGAAGTCCGCGAGGCCCACGGCCCGGGGAACGATGGACACCACCGGCGCCTCGGAGACATAGGGCACGACCACGACCCGGCGCACGCTCGGAAGCTGCTCCATGATCTGCGCGATGCGCGGCAGGGTCTCGACCACCTTGCCGTTGTAGCGGTAGCCGTCGCAGCAGAAGAGGACCTTGGGCTCCACCTGGCCGAAGCGGTCCACCACGCCCTGCACGCCGAAGTCCGGCGAGCACGAGGTGAAGACCGCGCCCAGGCTCGCGGCCGCGAGCATCGCGACGACGGTCTCGGGCATGTTGGGCATGAACGCCGCCACGCGATCGCCCTCCCCCACGCCGGCGGCGGCGAGTGCCTGCTGGGTGCGCGACACCGCTTCGCAGAGCTCGCGGTGGGTGAGGCGGCGGCGCACCTGCTCTTCGCCCCAGAACACCAGCGCCTCGGTGTCGTCGCAGCGCCGCAGCAGGTTCTCGGCGAAGTTGAGCCTCGCGTCGGGGAAGAACCGCGCGCCGGGCATCTTGTCCCCATCCACCAGGACCCGCTCGCCGCGGGTCTGGGCGATCACGGCGCCGAAGTCCCACATCTCGCGCCAGAAGTCCTCGGGACGCTCGATCGACCATCGGTACAGGTCCCCGTAGCCGTGCAGCCCCAGGCCGTGGAGCTCGTTCACGCGCCCGATGAACGAGGTCGCGTGGGCCCGGGCGATGCGCTCGGGCGAAGGGGTCCAGAGGGGCTTGACTTGCATGGCGCGGCCGGTCCGAATCGCACTAAGGGGCGCCCACTTTACCCGAGCTTGGGCTCCCCGCGGTGCGCCGAGGCCGCGGCGATGGCCGCTTCCACGCCCCGGGCCATGGACTCGATCGCCATGGCGGGCGTTCCCGGCTTGTCGAGCACCTGCTCTTCGGCGTAGGGCACGTGGACGAAACCCGCGCGCGAGCGCTCGCCGCGCGCCGCCAGGTAATGCAGCACCCCGTACAGGAGATGGTTGCAGACGAACGTGCCCGCGCTATCGGAGACCTCGGCCGGCACGCCCGCCGCGCGCATG
>JAAOZZ010000303.1 GCA_012274175.1 Betaproteobacteria bacterium | reverse complement strand
GGGCTCCTTCTACGTGAACGACTTCAACCTGGCGGGGCGCACGTATCGCGTGCAGCTGCAGTCCGACGCGCCGTTCCGGGCGCGGCCCGACCAGATCGGCGACGTCTTCGTGCGCTCCACCACCACGGGGCAGATGATCCCTCTCAAGGCGGTGCTGCGCGTGAGCGACGTGGTCGGAGCCGAGCAGATCGACCGCTTCAACGGGTTCATCGCGGCGAAGATCCTCGGCAACAGCAAGCCGGGCGTGAGCTCGGGGCAGGCGATCGAGGCCGTGGAGCGCGATGCGTCCCGGGCGCTCCCGCCCGGCTATACCCTCGCCTGGAGCGGCCAGGCTTTCCAGGAAAAGCGCACCGGCAACGCCTCGATCTTCGCCTTCGGGCTCGCCATCGTCATGGTCTACCTGATCCTCTCGGCGCTCTACGAGCGCTGGCGCCTGCCTTCCGCGGTGGTGCTCGCCGTGCCGTTCGCGGTGTTCGGCGCCCTGGGCCTCGTGGCCCTGCGCGGGATGGAGAACGACATCTACTTCCAGATCGGGCTGATCGTGCTGATCGGCCTCGCCGCGAAGAACGCGATCCTGATCGTGGAGTTCGCGCAGCAGGGGCTGCTCGCCGGGATGAGCGCCAGGGACGCCGCACTGCAGGCCGCGCGCCTGCGCTTCCGCCCGATCGTGATGACTTCCCTCGCGTTCGTGTTCGGCGTGATGCCGCTGTCGCTCGCGAGCGGCGCGGGCGCGGCCGCCCGGCGCTCGATGGGCACGGGCGTCGTGGGCGGCATGCTGGTCGCCACGTTCGTCGCCACCATCTTCGTGCCGCTCTTCTTCACGGTGTTCGCGCGGCGCCAGAAGATGGGCGAGAGCGCGGACGCGCCGCCGGCGAAGGACGGGGAGGGCGAGCGATGAGGCGTGTTGCCGTCCTCGCGATCGCCGGGGCGCTCGGCGGCTGCGCCATGGTGGGCCCGAATTACCATCGCCCGGATACCGACCTTCCCGCCGCCTACGCAGAAGCGGACCGGGGCGCCGGGAATGTCGCCGTCCCGCCGCAGTGGTGGGGACTCTACGGCGACGCGACGCTCGACGAGCTGGTGCGCTCCGGCCTGGAGCGCAACGCCGACCTGCACCTGGCCGTCGCGCGGGTCGAGGAGGCGCAAGCCGCCCTGCGCGAGGCGCGCGCGACGCTGCTCTTTCCGCTGGTGGAGGGGCAGGCGGGGGCCACCCGCAGCCGCACGCTGCAGTTCGGCACCGCGAACAACTTTTCGCTGGGGCTCGCGACCTCGTTCGAGATCGACCTCTGGGGGCGCCTGCGCCGCGGCGAAAGCGCGATCCGCGACCAATTGCTCGCCTCGCGCTACGGGCGCGACACCGTGGCGCTCACCCTGGCCGCCACCATCGCGCGCGCCTATTTCGCCGCGCTTTCCCTCGATTCGCAGTACGCCGCCTCGGAAGAGAGCCTGCGTGCCGCGAACGAATCGCTGTCACTCGCGAAGAAGCGCCTCGAGGGCGGAGTCGTCTCGGGGCTCGACGTGTACCAGGCGGGCGGGCTCCAATCGTCCACGGCGGCGCAGGCGAAGGAGATCGCACGCCAGCGCGCCGCGATCGTGCACCAGCTCCAGGTCCTTACCGGGCGCCTCGACCTCGTTTTGCCCGTGAAGGACGTGGACGCGTTGCCGATCCCGCCGCTTCCGCCCGCGGGGCTGCCCTCGCAGCTGCTCGAGCGCCGCCCGGACGTACGGCAGGCGGAGGCCGCGCTCGCCGCGGCCACGGAGCGCATCGGCGTCGCCCGCGCGGAGCAATTCCCGACCCTCACGCTCACGGGCTCCCTCGGCCTGCAGAGCAGGGATCTCGACCAGCTCTTCTCCACCGGCTCGCGCGTCTGGTCGGCCGGAGCGGGGCTGCTGGGTCCGGTCCTCGATGCGGGCCGCTACAAGGCGCGCACCGAGCAGGCCGAGGCGCAGGCGCACCAGGCGCAGGCCACGTACGAGCAGGCGGTGCGCAACGCGTTTCGGGACGTCTCCGACGCGCTCTCGAACGTGCGCCTCGCCGCGGACTCCGAAGCCGACCTCGCTTCCCGCGTCGAGCAGGCGCAGGGCGCGCTTCGCCTCGCGCGCCTTCGCTACCAGAGCGGCTACTCCGCCTATCTCGATGTGCTGGATGCGCAGCGCACCCTGAACGACGCGCAGCTCGCCTTCATCCGCAACCGGCAGGCGTATCTCTCCTATTCGATCGACCTCATGAACGCGTTGGGCGGCGGCTGGAAGGACGATTCCGCGCCCTAGGCCGCGGTACCGAAGGCGCGCAGCAACGCGCGCTCGCGCTCCGGTGCGAGTCCCGCCTTCCATTCGTGTTCCGGCCCCCGCGAACGGGACCACGCGAGGGTATCGGCGATGGTGTCCGCCATGGGACGCAACGCGAGCCCCGCGGCCGCGGCCCGTGCGATGGGAACGTCCATGAAGCCGCTCGCATGGGGATCCGATTCCGGAACCCACAGGGGCATCTCTTTCCAGGGCTGTACTCCTTGGCGCGCGAGGAACGCCTCGTCCATCCAGGCGAACGAGGCATCGCTGCCCGCCGCTTCCCGGCACCCGTCGAGCAATGCGCCCATGGCGATCGGCCGCGCGCCACGCGATCGGGCCAGTAGGTGAATCGATCGGTGGGATCGTGGGGCCCGCAGATGAGGCCCGGGCGCACGACGAGGGCGCGCCCGGCGAAGGCTTCCCTCACCACGGATTCGCACGCGGCCTTGAGGCCGCCGTAGGTTTCCGGCGTCCATGCGTCGGGAAGCGGGTCGGGCGCGCGCTGGACCGGCGCTTCCTCGCCGAATCCACCCTCGGCGTATACGGAGATCGAGGAAACGAAGAGGTAGCGGCCGCTTTCCCGCAGCGCCTGGGCGGATCGGGCCACGATTTGGGGAAGGTATCCCGAGGTGTCGATCACCGCGTCCCACGGGCGAACGATCGCGGCCGGAAAGGGTCCCGCGGCGCGGTCGCCCGACACCGTGGCCACGCGCGGATCGGGAGGCGCGCTCCTGCCGCGATGCAGGTGGGTCAAATCGTGGCCCCGCGCGAGGGCCGCGTCGGTGAGGGCGCGACCGAGGAAGACCGTGCCGCCGAGAATGAGCATGCGCATCGCGCGCATCTTATAGAATCGCGGGCATGCCGCCGCAGGAGGAGCGCTGGGACGTCTTCTGCCGCGTCGTCGACAACTTCGGCGACGTGGGCGTTTCGTGGCGCCTCGCGCGCCAGCTCACCCGCGAGCACGGCAAGCGCGTGCGCCTGTGGCTCGACGACCTCACGGTGCTCGCCAAGCTGCGCCCGGAGATCGCGCCCGCCTACGACCTGCAGTGCCTCGAGGGCGTGGAGGTGGCGCGGCTGCGGGAGCCCTTCGAGGCCGACGAAGTGGCCGACGTGGTGGTGGAGACCTTCGGCTGCGATCCTCCGCAGCCCTACCTGGCCGCCATGGCGCGGCGTCCCGTGAAGCCGCGCTGGATCAACCTCGACTACCTGAGCGCCGAGGACTGGGTCGAGGGCAGCCATGCGCTGCCGTCGCCGCATCCGCGCATCCCGCTCGTGAAGCACTATTTCTTTCCCGGATTCACGCACCGCACCGGGGGCCTGCTGCGGGAGGCGGACCTGCTCGCGCGCCGCGACGCGTTCCAGGAGGACGAAGGCGCGCAGGCGGCCTTCTGGCGCTCGCTGGTGGGCCGGGCGCCGCCCTCGACCGCGCCCAAGG
>JAAOZZ010000302.1 GCA_012274175.1 Betaproteobacteria bacterium | reverse complement strand
GGTCGATGGGGCGCTCGCCGGGACGATCCACGGCCTGGGGCTGCTGCTCGCAACGGAATTCGCCTCGACGGGCGCACTGCTTTTCATCCTGCTGTGGCCCGCGAACGCGGTGACCCCGTTCGCCTCCAGCGTGATGGAAGTCCACCAATTCCTGGGTCCGGCGATGTGGACCTACCTGGTGGGCCACGGCCTCATGGCGTTATGGCACCAATACGCCGACCACCATTCCTTGCGCAGGATGTTCTTGGGCTAGAGCCTCAGGGCGCCGCCGCAACCTCGGTGCGGGCCTTCGCGCGCAGCGCGTCCAGGCTCCATGATCCCGCTCCCGCCGCGGCGAGGAACAGGAAGACGAAGCAGTAGAGCACCGCGAGCTCTCCATGGTTCAGCATCGGCACGAGCGGCGAGCCGCGGCTGGCATGGGCCATGAAATAGGCGAACGCCATCTCGCCCGAGAGGATGAACGCCACGGGACGCGTGAAAAGTCCCACCAGGACCAGCGTGCCGCCCGCGAGCTCGAGGATGCCCGCGAAGCCGACGAGCGACATCACGTGCAGCCCGTCGAACACGGCCACGTGGGGGAAGCCCAGAAGCTTGGCGCCGCCGTGCTGCAGGAAAAGGTATCCCGTCACGATGCGCAACAGCGCCAGCGCACGCGGGGTCCAGGTTGTGAAGAACGCGTCGTTGGGGATCATGGCGGTGGTCCTCGGACGAATGGGTGGGGCACACGATACGCCAGTTTGGGATTCGCCCCTTGTCCCTTGCGCGCGCGTTCGCTACGATGCACGGCATCGGGGTCCGCGCAGATCCCCGGAGGCCGCGAGGCCCAGACGGTGTCCTGTCCAAATCTGCTTCCCTCTTCCCGGGACGATCATGGACACCGAAATCACGCCTGCATCCACGAACGAATCGATCGACTTCGACGGGTATCCCGCGGGGACGTTTCCTGCCGGATGGATTGCCGGCGTGACCGGCCATGGCGCGCCGCGCTGGACGGTGGAGGCGGACCCGGGCGCGCCCTCGCCTCGCCACGTGCTGCGCCAATCGGGCGTGGGCGACTTTCCGTGGTTGGTGCGAACGGCGAGCGCACTAATCGACGGCTTCGTCGAGGTGCGATTCAGGCCCGAGGGCGGTCGAGACGACCAGGCCGGCGGCGTGGTGTGGCGCTGGAAGAGCGGCGACGAGTATTACGTCGCCCGCGCCAACGCGCTCGAGAACAACGTGTCGCTGTACTACACCGACGGTGGGAAGCGAAGGACAATCCGGTACGTCGACGCGCCCGTGCCAGGCAACGCATGGCACGTGATCCGCGTGGAGTTCCAAGGCACCCGGATCCGCGTGCTCCTCGACGGCCGTCTGTACATCGAGGAAGACGACGCGCACATCGCCGGCTGCGGCCGGGTGGGAATGTGGACGAAGGCGGACAGCATCACGGCCTTCGAAAATTTCCGCTACGGCCTGGGCGGAGCCTGACATGGCATCGGCGAACGTTCGTCGCTTGCTCGTCGCCCGCGGCCTGCGCGCCTTCGGCGACGGCTTCGTGAGCCTGTTGTTGCCGCTGTACCTGCTCGACCTGGGCTTCACGCCCCTCGAGGTCGGCATCGTCGCCACCGCGACGCTCCTGGGCTCGGGGCTGCTCGCGCTCGCGGTGGGCCTCACCGCGCACCGCTACTCGATTCGCGCGTTGCTGCTGTCCGCCACCGTGCTGATGGCCGCGACGGGCGGGGGGTTCGCGTACTTCACCGCTTTCTGGCCGCTGCTCGCCGTGGCGGTGGTCGGAACGCTCAATCCCTCGAGCGGAGACGTGAGCGTCTTCCTTCCGCTCGAGCACTCGGCGTTGTCGCGGCTCGTCGACGACCGGGATCGCACCGCGATCTTCGCGCGCTACAGCCTGGTGGGTTCCCTCGCCGCCGCCGTGGGATCCCTCGCCGCGGGCTCCCCGGAAGTGCTCCAGCACATGGCGGGTATCGCCCCGCGCGCGGCATACCAATGGATGTTCGCCCTCTACGGGATACTGGGCCTCGCCTCGGCACTCGCATACCGCGGGCTTCCGCGCGCCCTCGAATCGCGGGGGGCGGTGCCCCACGGTCCCCTGGGGCCTTCGAAGGCGAAGGTCCTCGCCCTCGCCGCGCTCTTCAGCCTCGACGCCTTCGGCGGCGGCTTCGTGGTCCAGTCGATGGTGGCGCTGTGGCTCTACCGCGCGTTCGACCTTTCCATCGCGGCGGCGGGCAGCATCTTCTTCTGGACCGGCGTGCTTTCGGCGCTCTCGTACCTCGCCGCGGTGCGGCTCGCGAACCGCATCGGCCTCGTGAACACGATGGTCTTCACGCACCTGCCCTCCAACGCGTGCCTCGTGCTCATGCCGTTCATGCCGAGCCTCGCCGCAGTCGTGGTCCTGCTCTTCGTGCGCAGCGCGCTTTCCCAGATGGACGTGCCCACGCGCAGCTCCTACGTGATGGCGATCGTGACGCCCGCCGAACGTCCCGCCGCGGCGAGCGTCACCGCGGTTCCCCGCAGCCTCGCGTCGGCGGCGAGCCCGTTCATCGCGGGCTACCTGCTCACCGTTTCGCCATTCGGATGGCCGCTGGTGGCAGCCGGGGTCCTGAAGATCGCCTACGATCTGTTGCTGCTTGCCATGTTTCGCAACATTCGCCCGCCTGAAGAGAGTTGAACTTCGGGCGCGGTACAGGGATACTTTCAGGTCGCGTGCCCGCGAGCGGGCCTGCATCGTCCCCACAGGAGTTCGAGTTGCATCTATTTCGCTCATTGCGCCATACCCTGGCAGTCGTCGGATTGGCGGCCTGGTTCGCTTCCGGCACCGCGTCCGCGTTCGCCCAATGGAATTCGTCCGCGACAGCGCCCTACCCGGCAAAGGCATTGCCCGCGCCGTCGCTGCGGCTGGATCCCGCACTCTTTCCCCCCACGGCCATCGAGCTGGTCGCCGTCGACCCGAGCCGCATCGAGGCGGTGAAGCTGGCCAATACGAGGGCCGTGGCCAAGCGCCTG
>JAAOZZ010000301.1 GCA_012274175.1 Betaproteobacteria bacterium | reverse complement strand
CTGGGCATCTTCCTCGCCCGGCCCAACCGGGTGCTCACGCGCGACCTGCTGGTGGAGCTCACCCAGGGGCGCGAGGCTCCGGCCTACGACCGCAGCATCGACGTGCGGGTGAGCCGCCTGCGCCAGGCGCTGGGCGACAAGGGCGAGGCCCGGCTGCTGCAGACGGTTTACGGAGAAGGTTACGTCCTGAGCGCGCAGGTCGACGCGGTCGGCGCCGCGCACCGGCGCGGCGGCGCCCAGGCCGGCCGGTGAACGTTCCGCGGGCCGGCCCGGCACGACCGCGGACGCTTGTGGGGCGTGTGCTCCTCGTCATCATCGGGGGACTGGTGGTGGCGCACCTTGCGAGCTTCGCCTTCTTCGAGCTCGAGCGGTCGCGCTCCGTCGAGCGCTTCGAGGCTGCGGAAGTCGCGGCGCGCATCGCCGATGGGATTCGTTCCCCGGCCGCGTTCAGCGCGCGCGAGGCACCACCGCGCTTCCGCCCGCGACTGCGGTGGTGGACGGTCGAGGACTTGGGCGGGCCGCCCTCAGGAGCGAGCGTGGTCCCCGCCGTATTCGCGGCCGAGCTGCGGCGCCGCCTCGCGGAAAGCCTGGGGTCGGACCCGGTGGCGTGGATCGCGAGCCGGGAGCTGCCGCGGCCGGAAGGCGCTGCGCATCCGGAAGGCATGCCGGGCCGTCCCGATCGCGGGAGCCTGCGCCTGGTGACCGTGGCGCTCGACCTGGGCGACCGCCGGGTCCTCGCGGAGGCGCCGATCTTCCAGCCCTCCATGGGACTGCCGGCGGAAGCGTGGACCAGCATCGCCCTGATCTTCGTGGTGACCGCACTCTTCTCCATCTTCGCCGTGCGCCTCGCGGTGAAGCCGGTGCGCATGCTCGCCGACGCCGCCGACCGGCTCAGCCGCAACATCGCCGAGCCGCCGCTGCCGGAGCGGGGAGCGGTGGAGATCCGCGATGCGGCGCGCGCCTTCAACCGTATGCAGGACCGCTTGCGCCGGCACGTGAACGGCCGTGCCCTCGCGTTCGCCGCGATGTCCCACGACATCCGCACGCCGCTCACGCGCATGCGCCTGCGGCTCGAATCCCTGGGCGAGGAGGCGCGCGAGAAGCTGGAAGGCGACCTGGGCGTGATCGAGTCGATCGCGAATTCGGCGCTCGAGCTGACCCGGGGGCTCGCGCTGGACGAGTCTCCCGCGATGGTGGATGTGGCCGCGATGGTGCGCACCCTGGCCGGCGAGAGCTCCGTCGCCGGTGGCCCCGTCGAGGTGCGGGGGGGCGCGGAACCCATCGAGGCGCGTCCCGTGGCGCTGCGCCGGGCGCTCGCCAACGTGATCGACAACGCCGTGAAATACGCGCGCGAAGTGAGCATCGAGCTCGCGGATACGCGCGACAGCGTGGGCATCGAGGTGCTCGATCGCGGTCCGGGCATCCCCCAGGAGCACCTCGAGCGGGTGACCGATCCCTTCTACCGCGTCGAGCCTTCGCGCAATCGCGGCACCGGCGGGGCGGGACTGGGGCTCGCGATCGCCAAGGACGTGATCGAGGGCCACGGGGGAGAGCTCGACCTCGGCAACCGCCCGGAGGGAGGGCTGCGGGTCTTCATCCGGCTGCCGCGCCAGGCCCGCAATCGGTTGCAATCGTTTACAGCTTTGCCGGCGCCGATTGGCTAAGGTGCATTCTCTTCCTTGACTCCGGCCTGCCTCGCCGGACCCCCGGGTGGAAGGCGGGCCCCTCTCTCCTGTTCGGGACCCCGCACTTGCCGGCTGGAAATCTCCAGCCGGTTTTTTTTAATGGGGTCTGTCCCCGATTTTCCACTCGTTCGCCAGACGCCGGCCGCGGGGTGGCCGAGTGTATTCTGTGGGGCATGAACGACCGCCTCGCCGAGGACGCGCGCCTCGGAGACGACATCCGGCTGCTCGGGCGCATCCTCGGCGACACCATCCGCACCTACGAGGGCGACGCGGCCTTCGACCAGATCGAGGAGATCCGCCGCCTCGCCGTGGCGAGCCGCCGGCTCGAGGACGTGGCCTCCCGCGAGCGCCTTTCGAGGACGCTCGACGCCTTGAGCACCGCGCAGGCGGTCGCGGTGGTGCGCGCATTCAGCTATTTCTCGCTTCTCGCCAACATCGCCGAGGACCGGCACCACATCCGGTGCTATCGCGAGAATCGGCGCGCGGGAAGGCCGCCGCTCCCCTCGACGATGCGGGGGCTCTTCGCGGACGCAAAGGAGCGCGGCACCCGCCGCGAAGAGGCCTCGACGAGGCTCGCTGCGGTGCGCGTGCACCCGGTGCTCACCGCCCACCCCACGGAGGTGCGGCGCAAGAGCAACCTCGACTGCCAGCTCGCCATCGCGGAAGGATTGGGCCGCCTCGATTCGCGCGACGCGCTGCCCGAGGAGACCGAGGCCACCATCACGGAGCTGCGCCGCCTCATCGCGATCCTGTGGCAGACGCGCATGCTGCGCACGGTGAAGCTCGGCGTGCGCGACGAGATCGAGAACGCGCTCGCCTATTTCGACTACACCTTCATCGAGGCGGTGCCCGCGCTCGTGGCCGACGTGGAGGATGCGATCGCCGCACTCCCCGGCGCGGGCGAGCGCCCCGAGCTTCCCGCGCTGATGGCCGTCGGGAGCTGGGTCGGCGGAGACCGCGACGGCAATCCGTTCGTGACGGCGCAGATGCTCGAGGCCGCGTTCCAGCGCCAGAGCGAGCGGGTATTCGACCACTATTTCGACGAGGTCCACGCCCTGGGTGGCGAGCTTCCGATCTCGGGGCTGCTCACGCGCATCACGCCCGGGCTCGAACGCCTCGCCGATCATTCGCCGGACCGCTCGCCCCACCGGCAGGACGAGCCGTATCGCCGAGCGCTCACGGGCATATTCGCGCGGCTCGCCGCCACCGGCCAGGCGCTGGGGCTCAAGCACCAGCATCGCACCGCCGTGGGCAGCGCGGAGCCCTATGCCCACGCGAGCGCATTCATCGCGGACCTGGACGAGATCGACGCCAGCCTGCGCGCCGACGACAGCGCGCTCCTGGCCGACGGGCGGCTGCGCAAGTTGCGCAAGGCCGCGCGCGCATTCGGATTCCACCTGGCCACCGTCGACCTGCGCCAGAACTCCGAGGTGCACGAGGCGGTGGTGGCCGAGCTGCTGCGGGAAGCGGGGGTTGCCGCCGATTACAGCGCCCTCGACGAGCCGCAGCGCGAGCGCGTGCTGCTCGCGGAGCTCGCCTCGCCGCGCATGCTGCGCTCGGCGTTCGCGGTGTATTCGGAGCTGGCGCTGGGCGAGCTCGAGATCTTCACCGCCGCGGCCGCGGTCCATCGCCGCCTGGGCCCCGAGTCCATCCGCCAGTACGTGATCTCGAAGGCGGAGAGTGTTTCGGACATGCTCGAGGTGGCGCTGCTCCTCAAGGAAACGGGGCTGGTGACGCCGGGTGCATCTCCTTCGTCGCGGCTGCAGATCGTGCCGCTCTTCGAGACCATCGCGGACCTGCGCCGCGCGCCCGGGACGATGAAAGCGTGGTTCGCGCTGCCCGCGACCCGCGCCCTCGTCGCTTCCCTGGGCGACGTGCAGGAAGTGATGCTGGGCTACTCCGACAGCAACAAGGACGGCGGATACGTCACGTCCAACTGGGAGCTCTACAAGGCGGAGACGGCGCTGGTGGGCGTGTTCCGCGAGGCGGGCGTGCGGCTGCGCTTCTTCCACGGCCGCGGCGGCACCGTGGGGCGCGGCGGAGGGCCCAGCTACGACGCGATCCTGGCCCAGCCGCCCGGGAGCGTGCAGGGCGAGCTTCGCCTCACGGAGCAGGGTGAAGTGATCGCGAGCAAGTACGCGAACCGGGAGATCGGGCGGCGCAACCTCGAGGCGCTCTTCGCCGCCACGGTGCGCGCGAGCCTGGACGTGGAGCCCCACGCGGGCCACGAGGATTTCCACGCCGCGATGGAAGAGCTTTCCGCCGATGCCATGGCCGCGTACCGCGACCTAGTCTACGGCACCGACGGCTTCGTCGATTACTTCCGCGCGACCACGCCCATCGTGGAGATCAGCGAGCTCAACATCGGCTCCCGTCCCGCTTCGCGCAAGACCTCCACGCGCATCGAGGACCTGCGGGCGATCCCGTGGGTGTTCTCGTGGGCGCAGTGCCGCGTGATGCTGCCGGGATGGTTCGGATTCGGCTCGGCGGTGGCGGCGTTCGATGCGCGCCGGGGTGCGGCGGGTCGCGCGCTGTTGACACGCATGTGGGCCGAGTGGCCGTTCTTCCAGGCGATGCTCTCCAACCTCGACATGCTGCTCGCCAAGGCGGACCTCTCGGTCGCCGCGCGCTACAAGGAGCTGCTTTCGGATGCGCGGCTGGCCGACGCCATCTTCGAGCGCATCCGCGGCGAGTTCGAGGCGACCGCGAACGCGCACCTCGAGATCACCGGCAGCGCCGACTTCCTCGCGGCGAATCCCTCCCTCGCCCGCTCGATCCGCAACCGCTTCCCGTACCTGGATCCCCTGAACCACCTGCAGCTGGAACTCCTGCGCCGCCACCGCTCGGGCGAGACCGACGAGCGCGTGAAGCGCGGCATCCATCTTTCGATCAACGGCCTGGCAGCCGGATTGCGCAACTCCGGGTGAGCGCCGAGAAACCCGATACGCCGCTCGCGGACATCACCGGCGGCACCCTCGAGCACTACAACCGGCGCGCGCAGGATTTCTGGGAAGGCACGCGCGGCCACGACGTGCTCCAGAACATCGAGGCCCTGTTGCGCCACATCGAGGGCGCGCCGCCGTTTCGCATCCTCGACCTGGGATGCGGCCCCGGGCGCGACCTCATGGCCTTCACGGCGCTGGGGCACGAGGCGATCGGCCTCGAGGGCGCCACGCAACTCGCGGCGATGGCCCGGGAGAACAGCGGCTGCACGGTATGGGAGCAGGACTTCCTCGCGCTCGATCTTCCCGCGGCGCAATTCGACGGCGTCTTCGCCAACGCCTCGCTCTTCCACGTGCCGCGCACGGAATTGCCGCGGGTCCTGCGCGAGCTGCACGAAACGCTCAAGCCGCGCGGCGTGCTCTTCAGCTCCAATCCCCGCGGGGAGAACGAGGAAGGCTGGAACCGCGGCCGCTACGGCGTGTACCACGACCTCGACGCGTGGCGGCGTTTCCTCACCGAGGCGGGATTCGCCGAGCTCGAGCACTACTATCGGCCGCCGGGATTGCCGCGGGAGCAGCAGCCGTGGCTCGCGAGCGTTTGGCGCTCAATGACAGCCATGCCTCTTACGGCACGAAGTTATGTAGCCTAATGTGTAAGGAGGCACACTGGGCGTCCCCCGGCATTTCGGACGCTTCCGAAAGGCGGGCCTACGCGGCCTGCCGAATCAAAGACTCGGCGGGAATTCCAAGCCCGCGATGCAGCCGCCATGCCATGGCCATGGTGAGCGGCCGCTTGTAGCTGAGGATCTCGTAGACGCGGTTGGGCTGCCCGATGTAGGGCACAAGGTCCTTGGCGGAGAGACCGCGTTGCTCCATTACGAACTTGATCGCAGCCACCGGGTCCGGCAGGTCCAAAGGAAAATGCCGTGCCTCGTAGGCCTCGACAAGAGTGACGAGAACATCGAGGTGGTCCCCTTCGGGCGAATTGCGCTTCGCGCCCATCAGGCCCTCGATCGCCCTCAGCGCTGCTTCGTAGTCCCTCTTCGTCTTGATCGGCTTGACTTCCATGGATGCCCTCAGATGCTCTGTGCGTTGATCTTGTCGTACTGCGAATGTGTGCCTATGAATCGTACGTACACGACCCGATACGGGTAGTTGATCCAAACGACAATTCGATACTTGTTTCCTGCAACATTGAAGACCGCCCGACCGTCCTTCAGAATGCTCGCGGTGCGAATCTCGTGCTTGAGCTCCGCCGGCGATTCCCAATCCGCCCGGAGAACCTGGCGGTACCACGCCAAGGCCGGCTCGCGAACCTCGGCATGCTCCGGCCTGCTTTCGATGAATGCCTTGATCGTCCGCAGGGCTATCACGCGCATCGCCCATAATAGTCCCAATTTGGGACTAATGGGATAATCCACCGCGTTGGTCGATCGTTCCCAGCTTCGGTCCAAGCACCTAACGGAGTTGCCTGGAAAATCGGGGAATTCCACTTACCTAGTGCGAGAGCAGCGTCGTGAGCAGCCCGGTGATCCCGATGCCGAGCGCGGCGAGCGCTTCGCCCGCGATCAACCCGCCGCCGAAGAGCGAGGTGCTGCTCATGTCCTCCGGCACCGCAGCGCCGGGGCGCGCCTTCGGCTTGAAGAGCGTGTTGAAGAGGCTCGAGACGATGCCGCCCGTGCCGAACCATATCGACGTGTTCAGGTTCACGAAGCCGCCGAAGGAGGCCGCGTAGGGCGACGGCAGCAGGATCGCGTCGATCACGAAGTCGACGGCGAATCCGGTGCGCCCGGCCGCGACGAAGCTCCGGTAGCCGACGTTCGCCTTGATGAGCTTCCGCGCGAGCTGGATCGCGAAGCCGATGCCGATGCCCACCCAGATGGCGGTGATCTGGTAGGGCTTGGGCTCCGTGAGGCTGCGCAGCACGCCGACGAACTTGTAGGTCATCGCCGAGCTCCAGTTGGCGGGCTGGTCGGCCGCCTTCATCACCGTCTGGTCGGCGAGCAGGATCGGGTAGGCCGCCATGAAGAGCTTGGCGAATGCGACGCCCATGATCGCGCCCATGAGGATCCCCGCCACCTGGTAGCGGAACTGGATCACGCGGTTGGTGCCCAGGCGCCAGCCCGTCGAGCGGTCCTGCTGCATGTCGGCCGCGGTGTTGGTCGAGATGAGCAGGATGCTGCCGGCCATCAGGCCCACGATGGGGTCCTTCAAGCCGAGCGCCGCCATCAGGACCACCGACACCACGAACGCGGAGGAGATCGGATTGCTGTCGCTGATGCCCACCGAGATGCCGTTCACCATCGCGAAGACGAAGACCAGCGCCACCGCGAAGACGAGGAATCCCACGGGCTGGGCCAGCACGAAGTGTCCGGAGAGCACCACGGCCACGGCCCACGCCGCCACCCAAAGCACGAGGCGGCGCGTGTTCACCCGCTTCCAGTCGGGCGCGTCCACCGGCGCCTCGGCGGTCGAGCGCATCCGCCGCGCGGCCTCCCAGAGCACGAGCCCCACGTCGATCACCGCCGCGCCCATGATGGTTCCCAGCGCGATGAGGAACGTGATCTTGCGGAACGGGTCGCCCGGGTTCAACCAGCCGATGGAGATGAACCAGGGCACGAGCGCGAGGCTCAGGAGCCCCGAAGTGATCGCCGGGATGCCGATGCGCGCGCCCACGACCATGCCCGCGCCGAAGGTCGAGGCGGAGAACTCGATCGCGTTCAGCAGCGCGATCTTCGGTCCCGCGACGCCGGTGAGGATGCCGATGCCGATGCCGCTGCCCAGCTTGTTCACCGACTGGCGCAGCAGCACCGGGTCGGTGAGCGCGCGCAGGATGTTGGCCACCGCGAGGCCCGACGGGAACGTGAGCTGCATGCGGTCCACCAGGATCGGCGTGTAGAGCATGCCGAGGCCCGCGGCGAACATCCCGATGCAGAGGAAGTAGACGACCAGCTGCCACACCGGCGGCTGCGGCAGCCCCATCCACACCATCGCCTGCACGAGCACGCCCATGGCGCTCAAGCTCGCCACCGACGCGGCGGCGGTCTGGATGTAGTTCGCGCCGTGCTTGCCGTCGGCGCCGTAGCCGTAAGTCACCGTCGAGCCGAGGATGCCCGCGAGCACCTGCCCGCCAATGTAGAAGCCGAGCGAGAAGTTCATGTACGACGCGGTGACGCCGCCCAGCGGGCCCAGCACGAAGATGCCGAGGCCCAGCAGCAGCGCGTGGTATTTCCAGGTGCCGGCCGCGGGAAGCCAGGACCATCGTGGGGCGCTCGCTTCCGCATTCAGGTAGTCGGTTCGGACGTTCATTCGGACCTCGTGGGTGGTGTGAACGGTTCGTGCGGTGAAGCGGCGGGCGGCTCCTCAGGTGTTGGAGGAGAGCCAGTCGAGTGCCAGCGCGGATAGCGCCTTGACGCCCAGGGGAAGGCAGCCCTCGTCCACATAGAGCCGCGGGCTGTGGTTGGTCGCGGCCGTGTTCGGATCGCGGTCGGGGGGAGTGCATCCGACGCGGATGAACAATCCCTGGACGACCTTCTGGTAGAAGGAGAAATCCTCCGCGCCGCAGACCTTGTCGATGACCTTCACGTTGCCGGCGCCGGCGACGCGCTCCAGGATGGGCACGGCGAAGGCGGTGAGGCCCGGGTCGTTCACCACCACGTCGTAGCCGCGCTTGATCTGCACCGAGGCTTTCGCGCCGCCGGCCGCGGCGATCATCTCGGTGATGCGCTTCACGTGCCCGTGGATCTCGCCGCGCTGGGCCTCGTCGAAGGTGCGGATGGTGCCTTCCATGCGCACCTCGTCCGGAATGATGTTCACCCGGTTGCCGCCCTGGAACACGCCCACCGTCACGACGGAAGGCTCCCGGGTCAAGTCCACGTGGCGCGAGACGATGGTCTGCAGGCCCATCACGATCTGGGAGCCCACCACGATGGGATCGATGCCGCGCCAGGGCATGGCGCCGTGGGTCTGCACCCCGCGCAGGAACACGCGCAGCTCGTCCGAGGAGGCCATGAGCGGCCCGGAGCGATACCCGATCATTCCCGTGGGGTGGAGCGGGGTCACGTGCAGCCCGAAGATCGCGCCGACCTTCGGATCGTCCATGCAGCCTTCTTCGATCATCAACTGCGCGCCGCCGTCTTCGTCGTCGGGGGCGCCTTCCTCCGCGGGCTGGAAGATGAACTTCACGGTGCCGGGAATCTGTGGGCGCATCGCGGCAAGCGCTTCGGCGACGCCCATGAGGATCGCCGTGTGGGCGTCGTGGCCGCAGGCGTGCATCACGCCGCATTCCTTCCCGTTCCATTGCGTGCGCACGGTGCTCTTGAACGGCACGTCCACCTGCTCGGTGACGGGGAGCGCGTCCATGTCGGCGCGCAGCGCCACCACCGGGCCCGGGCGGCCGCCCTTCAGCACGCCCACCACGCCCGTGTGCGCGACCTTCTCGCGCACCTCGATGCCGAGCGAGCGCAGGTGCTCGGCTACGAGCGCAGAGGTGCGGAACTCGCGGTTGCCCAGCTCGGGATGCTGGTGGATGTCGCGGCGCCAGGCGACGACCTTCGGCGAGACGCGTGCGGCTTGCGCCTCGAGATCGGAGGCGCCGGCGAGGCTGTCGGGGGCATTCATCGCGTGCAGTCTACCCGCACCGCGATTGTTGTAAATTGGTCGGGTTCCGGCACTCCTTTCCGAGGGCTTCATGGCTTCCACGGCTTCTGCTTTCAACCGCACGCCTTCGCGGGCGCAGCTCGAACGGCGCCTGGACGAGATCAACGCGGAGCTCCGCGACTACCCGCAGCCGATCGCGCGCTGCGACGCGCAGCTGGGCGGGCTGCTCGAGGAGCGGTTGCGCATCCGCGAGCAGTTGGACGCGCTGGCCGCGCTTCGGCCCTGAGCCGGCCGACGGCCGCCATGCGCTACGAGCTCTATTACTGGCCCGGCCTCCAGGGTCGCGGCGAGTTCGTGCGCCTCGCGCTCGAGGAGGGCGGGGCCGACTACGTGGACGTCGCGCTGGTCCCGGAAGAAGAAGGCGGCGGGGTGCCGGCGATCATGAAGTATCTCGAGGGCGAAGGCGTCGAGCGGCCGCCCTACGCGCCGCCGTTCCTCAAGGCCGGAAGACAACTCATCGGCCAGACGGCCAACATCCTGCTTTACCTGGGACCGCGCCTGGGGCTGGTTCCGCGCGACGCGGCGGGCCGGCTCTGGGTGCACCAGCTCCAGCTCACCATCGCCGACCTGGTCGGCGAGGCGCACGACACGCACCATCCCCTGGGTGCGAGCCTCTACTACGAGGAGCAGAAGCCCGAGGCGAAGCGGCGCACGAAGCAGTTCCTCGCCGCGCGCATGCCGAAGTACCTCGACTACTTCGAGCGCGTGATCGAGCGCAATGCCGGCCGCGGTCCGTGGATGGTCGGGTCTCGGCTTACATATGCGGACCTCTCGATGGCGCAGGTGATCGCGGGGATGCGCTACGCCTTCCCCCGCACGACGCGCGATGCCCTGCGCTCGCGCCCGCGCCTTCGCGCGCTGCACGAGGCGGTGTTCGCGCGGCCGCGGATTCGCAGGTACGTG
>JAAOZZ010000300.1 GCA_012274175.1 Betaproteobacteria bacterium | reverse complement strand
TCGATCGAGCCCCACCTGCTGGAAGCGGCGCGCTCCCTCGGCATCCGGGGACACAAGCTGGTGCTCGAGGTGCTGGTTCCGGGCGCGATGCCGCTCATCTTCACGGGGCTGAGGCTTTCGCTCCAGGCCTGCTGGACCACCCTCGTCGCGGCAGAGCTGATCGGCGCGATCGTGGGCCTGGGCCACGTGCTTTCCCAGGCGGGCCTCGACATCTACCCCGCGATGATCGTGGTGGGCATGATGGGGGTCGCGGTCGCCGGAGGCCTCATGACCTTCGCGCTGGGCCTCGTCGAGGACCGGGCCCTTCCGTGGCGGCGGCGCTGAGCATGGAACGGGGCCTCGCCCGACCGCAATTCCTCGGCCTGAGCATGGCCGGGCTCGCGGCGTTCTTCGGCATATGGACCGTGGCGAGCCTCGCGGGAGCCGCGCCCGAGCAGTTCCTGCCGCCGCCATGGAAGGTGGCCGCGAGATTCATCCAGCTCACCCGCGAGCCGTTCGTGGGCTACACCCTCCAGCAGCACCTGCTCTCGTCGTTCATGCGCTTCGGGATGGGTTTCGCCCTCGCCGTGGCGATCGGCGTGCCGCTGGGGTTGGCGCTCGGCTGGTTCCGCTGGCTCGACATGATCGTCTCGCCGATGTTCGACGCGCTGCGCTTCGTGGCGCCGATCGCGTGGGTGCCGTTCGCCGCGCTCTGGTTCGGGACCGGCATCGGCGGGCCGGTGCTTGTGATCTTCACCGGCGCTTTCCCGCCCTGCGTCATCAACACCTACCGCGGGGCGCGCCACGTGGAGCCATACCTGGTGGAGGCGGCGCAGACCCTGGGCGCCAGCCACTGGCAGATCATCACGGAGGTGCTCCTGCCCGCGTCGGTGCCGTCGATCGTCGCGGGCCTGCGGGTGAGCGCGGGCCTCGCTTGGCAGTCGCTCGTGGGCGCGGAGCTGATCGTCGCCTCGAGCGGCATCGGCTACCTGCTGGTGAAGGGCCAGGCCAGCATTAGCACCTCGATCGTGATGTCCGGGATGATCGCCATCGGCATCGTGGGATTCGCGATCGATGCCCTGCTGCAGCGCCTGGAAGCACGCATACACCGCCGGCGCGGGCGATAGGCTGCACCGGACTCGCGGCCCCGCGCCTGGCAAGGTCACGCCATCAGGCGCTCGCCGGCCAGGGCGGCCGGTCGCGCCATGCCCCGGTATCGCAGCGATTCGCCGACGTGCACGGCGCGGACCCCCGGGGATCCGTCCAGGTCGGCGATCGTGCGCGCGACCTTGAGCAGCCGGTGGTGCGCGCGGGCCGACAACTCGAGCCGCGCGATGGCATCGCGCAACAATCGAAGGGCATCCGCCTCGATCGGCGCGATCTCCTCGGTCTCGCGGCCCGACAGGTGGGCGCTCGGCCGCCCCTGGCGGCGCATCTGTCCATCGCGCGCCCGCGCCACGCGCTCGCGCACCGCGGCGGAGGATTCGCCGTGCGCCTGGGCGAGGAAGTCCCGTTGGGCTAGCGCCGGCACCTCGACGTGCAGGTCGATGCGATCGAGCAGCGGCCCGGAGATCCGGTCGCGATAGCGGGCGATTTGGGACGGCGTGCAATGGCACCTTCCGCTGTAGTGGCCGAGATATCCGCAGGGACAGGGGTTCATCGCCGCGACCAGCTGGAAGCGCGCGGGAAAATCCGCCTGGCGCGCCGCGCGCGAGATGGTGATGCGTCCCGATTCCAGCGGCTCCCGCAGCACCTCGAGCACGTGGCGGTTGAATTCCGGCAGCTCGTCCAGGAAGAGCACGCCGTGGTGCGCGAGGGAAACTTCCCCTGGGCGCGGGGGCGAGCCGCCGCCCACGAGCGCCACCGCGGAAGCCGTATGGTGCGGCGAGCGGAAAGCCCGCGTGCCGAAGTGCTCGGGGCGGAAGCGTCCCGCGGCGAGGCTCTGGACCGCCGCCGCCTCGAGCGCCTCCTCCTCGGTCATGGCGGGCAGCACGCCGGGGATGCGCATCGCGAGCATCGACTTTCCCGTGCCCGGCGGCCCCGCGAGGAGGATCGAGTGGCCCCCGGCCGCCGCCACCTCGAGCGCCCGGCGCGCATGGAGCTGGCCGCGCACTTCGGCCAGGTCGGCATATGCGGGCTCGACGCGGGCGCTGACTCCTGCGTAGGGCTCGAGCAGAGCATCGCCCGCGAGGTGCGCGCATACCTCGAGCAGCGTGCGCGCGGGAAGGATGGTCGCGCCGCGAGCAAGCGCCGCTTCGCCGGCGACCGGCTCGGGAATGACGAACGCCCGGCCGTCGCGGTGCGCGCCGAAGGTCATCGCGAGCGCGCCGCGGATCGGCCGGAGCTCCCCGGAGAGGGCGAGCTCGCCCGCGAACTCGAGGGTTGCGAGCGCCTTCCCGGCACCTGTCCCGTGGCCACGAGAATGCCGATCGCGATGGGAAGGTCGAAGCGGCCGCTTTCCTTGGGAAGGTCCGCGGGGGCGAGGTTCACGGTGATGCGCCGCTGCGGAAAATCGAACCCCGCGGTCTGCAGCGCGGCGCGCACGCGGTCGCGCGCTTCCTTCACCTCGGTCTCCGGCAGCCCCACGATATGGAAGGCGGGAAGCCCGTTGCCCACATGGGCCTCCACGCGCACGAGCGGCGCGTCGAGCCCCGCGAGCCCGCGGCTGAATACGACGGCCACACTCACGGACTTCCATCCTCCCTGGATCGCGGCGAACCCGCGGATCCGGAAAGGAACGCGGGCGGGTTTAGCGGGACTTGCCCTTGTCGAGTCGCGCCTCGAGCTCGGCCAGGCGCGCCTCGAGCGCGGCCAGTTGCTCGCGCGCACGGCCGAGCACCAGGGCCTGCACGTCGTATTCCTCGCGGCTCACCAGGTCCAGGCGCGAGAAGGCGCTGGACAGCATGCCGCGGAAATTGCGCTCGAGGTCCTTCGCCGGGTTCGACTCGGCGAGCGCCGCGAGGCGTGCGGCGAGATCGCTCAGGAATTTCTCGTTCATCTCAATCCCCGAAGGGCCTCCGCGGTTGACCGGGATTCATCGGGCACCCGATTGGTGCCAAGGGGCTCGTCCGCGCACGGCGACGGTGCGCGCGCACCGGGACCGCCACGCGGCCCATGGGCAAACAAGGACTTGCGCGCTGAAAGGTGCTGGCATGTTTGCTGCTAACTAGCCCCGGAGTCGTCTTTTTCCACTGCCAAAGGATACCAACATGCACAAGCTGCCCCAAGCGCTGCTGCTCGCCGCCTCCGCTAGCGCACTCCTCGTCCCGGCCTTCGCACGCGCCGCGGACGCTCCCGCTCCCGCATACACGCTGGTTCCCAAGATCGCGCTCTACAGCGAGTACGAGTACCGCGGCATTTCCCAGACCTCGGAGAAGCCCGCGGTGCAGTTCAACCTCGACTACGCTCACCAGAGCGGGTTCTACCTCGGCACGTTCCTGTCGAACATCAAGTGGCTCAAGGATGCGGCCGAAGCCGGCGGCTTCTCCACGGGCGCCGACGTGGAATGGGACATCTATGGGGGCTATCGATTCGAGGTGGTGAAGGACTGGACCCTCGACATGGGCTACCTGCGCTACGAGTACCCGAGCTCGAGCGACTTCAATCCCAAGCCCAACACCGACGAGGTGTACGCGGGCGTCACCTACGGCCCGGCGACCCTCAAGTACTCCTACGCGTTCAGCAACCTCTTCGGCGTGGCCAACAGCAAGGGCTCGGACTACCTCGAGCTCTCGGTGAACCAGCCGCTCATGGACAAGGTGACGCTGAATGCGCTCGTGGGTCACCAGACCTACAAGAACAACGGCTTCTTCTCGTACACCGTGTGGAAGCTCGGGGCGACCTACGACTGGGGCAACGGACTCACCGCCGGGGGCTACTTCAAGGGCACCGACGCCGAGAGCGCCGCCTACACGGTCAAGGGCAAGGACTGGAGCAAGGAACGCCTGGTCGCATTCGTCACCTACTCGTTCTGATCGGAGCCAACATGAAACTGGTCACGGCCATCATCAAGCCGTTCAAGCTGGACGAGGTGCGCGAAGCCCTCTCGGCGATCGGCGTGCAGGGCATCACCGTCACTGAAGTGAAGGGGTTCGGCCGACAGAAGGGGCACACCGAGCTCTACCGCGGCGCCGAGTACGTGGTCGACTTCCTGCCGAAGGTGAAGGTGGAGGCGGCGATCAAGACCGAGATGCTCGAGCGGGTGATCGAGGCCATCGAGAAGAGCGCCAACACAGGGAAGATCGGCGACGGGAAGATCTTCGTCTTCGACCTGGAGCAGGTCGTTCGCATTCGCACCGGCGAGACCGGCGCCGACGCACTCTAAAAGGGACCAAAAATGAAACGCCTACTGACCCTCCTCGCGCTCACGGCCGCGCTCGCTTTCGGCGGCGCCGCGTTCGCGCAGGACAAGAAAGCGGACGCCGCACCCGCTCCCGCCGCCGCCGATGCGAAGGCACCGGAAGCGGCTCCCGCAGCACTCGCCGCGCCCGCGGCGGCGGCACCCGCGGCATCCGCCGCGGCCGCACCGGCCGCCGCGCCCGCGCCGCAGCCGAACAAGGGCGACATCGCGTGGATGCTGGTCTGCACCGCCCTCGTGCTGATGATGAGCGTGCCCGCCCTGGCGCTCTTCTACGGCGGCATGGTGCGCTCGAAGAACATGCTGTCCATGCTGATGCAGGTGTTCGTCGTGTTCTCGCTGGTCACGGTGCTGTGGTGCCTGTACGGCTACAGCCTCGCGTTCACCGAGGGCAACGCGTTCTTCGGCGGTTTCGACCGGATATTCCTGAAGGGGACGTTCGACGCGGCGGCGGACCCGCAGTTCTCCATGGCGGCGACGTTCTCGAAGAACACGCCCCTGCCGGAGCTGGTGTACGTGGCTTTCCAGGCGACCTTCGCGGCGATCACGTGCTGCCTGATCCTCGGCGCCTTCGCCGAGCGCGCGAAGTTCTCCGCGGTGCTGCTCTTCATCGTGATCTGGTTCACGTTCTCGTACGTGCCGATCGCCCACATGGTGTGGTTCTGGCCCGGTCCCGACGCGTACACGGCGGCGAACGTGGTCGACGCGACCAACGCCAAGGCCGGCCTGCTCTGGCAGTGGGGAGCGCTCGACTTCGCGGGCGGCACGGTGGTGCACATCAACGCGGGCGTCGCGGGCCTGGTGGGCGCCTACGTGATCGGCAAGCGCATCGGCTGGGGCAAGGAAGCGATGACGCCGCACAACCTGCCGATGACGATGATCGGGGCGTCGCTGCTCTGGACCGGGTGGTTCGGGTTCAACGCCGGATCGGCCCTCGAGGCCAACGGCTCCGCGTCGCTCGCGTTCATGAACACCTACCTCGCGACCGCTTGCGCGGTGCTCGGATGGATGTTCGTGGAGTGGATCTTCAAGGGCAAGCCGTCGATGCTGGGTGCGGCTTCGGGAGCGGTGGCGGGACTCGTGGCGATCACACCCGCCGCGGGCAACGTCGGTATCCCGGGCGCCTTCGTGATCGGGTTCGCCGCGGGTGCCGTCTGCTTCTGGGGCGTCACGGGGCTGAAGAAGATGCTGAAGGTGGACGACTCGCTCGATGTCTTCGGCGTCCACGCCGTGGGCGGGATACTCGGAGCGCTGCTCACCGGCGTATTCAACTCGCCGGGGCTGGGCGGACCGAGCTTCCCGGTCGACTGGTTCTCCGGCAAGCTCGTGACCGCCGCGGACTACTCGATCATGTCGCAACTGATCGTGCAGGCCAAGGCGGTGGGCGTCACGCTGGTGTGGTCGGGCGTGGTGGCCTACGTCGCCTACAAGATCGTCGACATGGTGATCGGGATGCGCGTGACGGAGGAAGACGAGCGCGAAGGCCTCGACACCGCCTCCCATGGGGAGACCGCTTACAACTGAACCGAACCAAGAGGCCGAGAGCCTTCGCGAGGCTCTCATTGCAAGGCGGGCATTCGTGCCCGCCTTTTTTTATTTCCG
>JAAOZZ010000299.1 GCA_012274175.1 Betaproteobacteria bacterium | reverse complement strand
GACCTCTGGCTCGTCATGTCGGCGGGCGTGAAGCAGGCGGACGGCTCGTACCTTGGAGATCTCTACCAGACCAGGGGACCGGCCTTCAACGCGCAGCCCTTCACCCCCATCGGTGCCGCGAACCTCACGACGGTGGGAACGATGCGCCTCACCTTCTCCAACGGCGAGAGCGGCACGCTCGTCTATTCGGTGAACGGCAACATCGTGACCAAGGCCATCACTCGGCAGGTGTTCTCCAGCCCCGTCCCCGCCTGCACGGGCTAGGCCCGGGAAAGGACGCGCCGCCGCGCTTTCGCGCGCACTGGGCATGGCCTTTCGCAGCGCCATCCCGTGACCCTCCAGGTGTACTCGACCCCGGTCACCGTCTGCCGCTGAGAGCGCGGGGCGCTCAGCCCTTGCGGCGGTTGCGCACGAGCCAGGCGTCCACGAGCCGCACCGTCTCGTCGACCGCGGCGCAGCGAAGGCCGCGCTGCGCCGCGACCGATTGCACCAGGCGATCGACGCGCTCGATGCGGGGCGCGCCGGCCGCGAGCGCCCGCGCCGCCGACGAGGGGCTCTCGAGGGACAGCGCCGCGTTGGCGTATTTCTCGAACGGCACCATGTCGTCCCGGCGGGCGCCCAGCGCCACGCAAAGCTCCACCACCCACCCGTAGACCGCGCGGGTCGCCGCGAGGTCGCCGTGCACGGTCTCGCGGATCGAGCGCACGCTGTCGGCCAGCACGCAGCGATAGTTGCCCGACAGCAGCATGGCCCACTTGGCGAGCGGAACGAACACCGAGTCGTGAACCTTGAGCTTCACCGGCAGCTCGATCTTCTCGCCGTTCACCTCGTAGCGCGCGGCCTCGATGCCGGCGGCCAGCTCGCGCAGCAGCGCGGTGTGCGCTTCCGACTCGAAGCGCGCCGCCTTGAAGTTGGTGGCGAGGCGCACCTGGAGCACGTTGACCGCCTCGTCCGGAGGGCGAAAGGCCTGGGGATCCGGGCTGCAGAGCGTCACGAGCTTCGGGTCGAAGGCATCCCACACGGCCGGGTCCGTGTAGCTGTCGCGGCAGAGGGAGACATCGATGCCGGGAATGCGCGCGAGGTAAGGCAACGGCGGCATGTTCATGATCGACATGCAAGGCACGCCCGACTTAGCCACTCTGTCGAGCAGCTCGCGCACGCCCGTGGAGCCGTACTGCGGCTCCTGCATGGCGAGCGCCACGAGGTCGAACGCGCGGGGATCCACCTCGCCCGGGCCCGCGGCGGCGAGCTTTCCCGGAAGCGTGCGCGAGTCGATCTCCACCAGGCCTTCGCGGCCCTTCACGGGCATGCGCACCACGGCGCCTTTTTCGTTGATGAGCTTCGCCTCCGCGGGAAGGCAGACGAGCGTCGCGGAATGGCCGGCGAGCGCCAGCTTCACTCCCAGCAGCGAGCCATAGGACGCGCCGAGGATCAGTATCTTGCGGGCTTGCATGGGGCCTCTCCTCATGGGATCGCGGCATGCGCGCGAGCGCCGCCGCGGATTCCCCATTGTCGACCCGTTCAGGCCGGGAAACCCGCCCTGGGAAGACAAGGGCCCTGTAGCGGCGGGATCATATGGGAGCACCGGCGATGCGGCGCAGCGTGACCACCAGCACGTCGCGGTAGGCGGCCCGGGACGGATCGATGGCGCGCACGGCCGTGACGCCGTGCCTGACCCGCGCGTCGTCCACCAGCGCGGAATCGAAGGAGGCCGCCAGCGTGAAGCTGCCCAGCATCCGGCCGTCGGGACCGTGCACCGTCGTCGTACCGCTCTCGATGTTCACGCGGTCCACGAGCAGGACGAGCACGTAGTCGACCCCGTCGCGGTGCACGCCCTCGGGCGTGGGCTCGCCCGCCGCATCGCGGCGCGCCTCGATGCGGAACTGGTGGCACTCGATGTGCCAGTCGGCATCCGGGCGCAGCGCGCCGAACAGCCGCAGGCAGCATTCCACGATACGGCGGAACGTGGCTCCCTCGGAGATCCGGGGCAGTATCGGCTCGAACCAGCGCTCGATGCCGCCCACGAGCGGGTTGTAGTCGAGGCTCTGGTAGTGCGCGCGGTGCGGCTCGCGTCGGAATTCGCGCTCCCCTGCACGTGCTGAAAACGTGGCGTGGCGGCGGCGGCGATAGCGATGCCCGTCGGGCAGGTGCGTGTCGAGCGCGAGATCGTCCCAGCTCGCGCGGAAATCCTCCCAATCCGGCAGTGCATCGGGCGGTCCCAGCAAGGGACGCATGGCCGCCGCGGGCACCAGCGCGAAACCGTCGCGCGCGATCACCTCGCGAAGGCGCGCTTCCTCCGGCCGATCGCTCGCGCCGGCGTCGCGCAACGTCGTCCCGTCACGCCGCGGCATCGCGGCCTCGGAGGCGAAATGCATCGAGCTCGCGCCGGTCGAGCTGCGACACGAGGCCCGTCTCCCATGCGAGGTAGCGGCGCGCCGCATCCTTGTTGCCATCGTGGCGATCGTGCACGAAGAAGAGATAGTCGATGCACTCGGCGTCGGAAGGAGCCCCCGGCGTGGCTTCGACGGGGTGCCCTGCCGATTCCCACGCCGCGAGCCCGCCGGCGAGCATCGCCACGGACGCCGTGCCGGATCGAGCGAGGTCCTGGGCCGCGATCTGCGCGATGCCGGGCTCGTCAGCGACCAGGACCACGCGGCCCTTGAGACGGTCCCGAAGGGCTTCAAGGCGCGGCCGGATCGACCACAGGCTTCCGGGAATGTGCGCCTTGCGGTAGGCCATCCCGGCCCGCAGGTCCAGCACGGTGGCTCCTTTCCGGTCCAGCAGCTTCGCTAACTCGGACACTTGGACCGCGTCGATCGGCGCGAGCGCCGCGGGTCGCACAGGTGCGCGCACGCGCGATGCGATCCCGTCGCGAAGCACGCAGGCGTCGTGCCCCATGCGCGCGAGCCAGGTCGCGATGATCGGAGCTCGCACGCCTTCCCCGTCAATGAGGACGATGCGCGCATTGCGCACCGCGACCCACTGGTCCGTTGCCTGGAGGAGCTGTCCGCCCGGTGCGCTCGCCGCCCCGGGAAGCGATCCGGCGGCGAATTCCTCCGGGGTGCGCACGTCGCATAGATAGGTCGTGCGGGATTCGTCGGCGAGCCAGCGCCCGACCTCGTCGTCGTCCACGAAGCGCACGCCCTGCCCCGCGGCGATTCCGTGCGCACGCGACCTTTGCGCCGCGAGGTCGCTTGACTCCGGCATACCGGGATAGCGGCGCGTGGCCCCCCGCTCGAGTGCGAAGTCCGCGAGATGCCAGCCCTGGGTTCCGTTCTCGAGCGCGTATACGGGATTCGGGACGCCGAAGTCGATGAGGGTCTGGGCGCCGATGATGCTGCGGGTGCGCCCGGCGCAATGGACGACGATCGGCGTGCGCGGGTCCTTCACGATGGCTTCGACGCGATAGGCAAGCTCGCCGTTCGGGCAGCACATGCTTCCGGGGATGGTCGTCTTGCGATACTCGCCGAACGGACGGCCGTCGAGGAGCACGAAGTCCTCCCCGGACGCGATCATGGCCGCCACCTGCTCCGCCTGGAGCCGCGGCGTGTGGAAGTGGAGCTCCGCGAGCTCGCCGAACGCCTTGCTCGGCACGTTCACGCCCGCGAAAAGCTCGTAGCCCGCCCGTTGCCACCCGAGCGTGCCCTGGTTGAGCACACTCACGTTCGCGTATCCCAGCCCGGCGAGGCGCTCGGCGGCCCGTCCTGCCACGCCGAGCAGGCCGTCGTCGTACACCACCACTCGCGTCGCCGCGCGCGGGACGAGGCGCGGGACGTCCAGCTCGAGCCTGCTGTACGGAAGGGGGATGCCGTAGAAGAGATGGGACTCGCCGTACTGGCCGTGCTCGCGCACGTCGAGGAGCGCGATCTCCTCCCCATCGTGCAGCCAGTCCTTGAGGGTCCTCGCGTCGACGGTCGCGGCCGCGTCCCCGCCCATGGATTCAGCGCTGCGTCTGCACGCCGATGCCCATGGTCGAGCAGGTGCCGCGCTCGAGGTCGTAGCCCACGCGCCGGTCGAGGGTCTCGAGCGCCCGTCCGTACATGTGGAGGTGGCGGATGGTCTGCCCCGGCGGGATCTGCACCGAATGGATGTCCTCGGGCATGAGCGCGATGCCGCGCCCCGGCTGCACCATGATCGTGTCGACGTGCTCGAGCTTCGCCGGCCCGGAAGAACCGCCTGCGTCGAGGCGCTTGTAGACGCGGTTCTCCTCGGTTCCGGACACGGCCGCGATGCACGCCCACGTCGTGTGGTTGTGCGGAATGATCTTCTTTCCCGGCCGCATGACGTTGAGGTAGAGCGCGTAGGAACGGTCCGGATCCTCGCTCACGAAATAGCGCACCTGCAGCTCGCCCTCGGGGGGCGCGGGGAATTCGGACTCGGCCCACAGCTCCTTGCGCGCGGCGAGGCCCTGCACGGTGGAAAGGATCTCGCCCAGCGCGCCCCGGTTCTCGCCTTTCGCGGCGATCACCTTCCTGATTTCGTCGATCGCCGTCGCGACCCGTTGCCGCCGCTCGCCGCCTGCGTCCATGCCATGCCCCGATCCGTTGCTGGAGAACGGGATTGTAGCGTCCGCCGCGCGGCGCGCGCGACAATGCAGGTTAACCCGTGTTAGATTCGGCTGAACGTGCGCATCCTCTACCTGGACGACGATCCGCTGCAGCTCAAGCTGGCCCGCATGTGGCTCGAGGATCAGGGCCACACCGTGATCGCCTGCTCGAAGGGAGCCGACGCGATCAAGGCCGTCGAGCGGGATTCCTTCGACCTCGCGATCCTGGACTGGATGGTCCCCGACGTGTCCGGCGAGGAGGTCCTGCGCTGGATCCGCAAGCGCGGCCACGGCTTTCCCGTCATGTTCGCCACGTCGAACGATTCCGAGGAGGAAGTGGTCCACATCCTCGAGCTCGGCGCCGACGACTACCTGGTGAAGCCGCTGCGTCCCAAGGAATTCCTCGCCCGCATCGAGGCCCTGGGCCGGCGGCTGGGCGCCGGCGTCACGTCCGACCGGGACATCGTGGAGATCGGCCCCTATCGCGTCGAAACCCGCGTGCGCTCCATCACCTTGCACGGCAAGCCCGTGAAGATGACGCCGAGGATGGCCGACGTGGCCGCGATCCTGTTCCGCAAGCCGGGCGAGCTCGTTTCCCGCGCGCACCTCTACGAGCAGGGCTGGGGGCGGCGCGAGCTGCTGGACACGCGCACCGTCGACACCCACGTGAGCCGGCTGCGCTCCGCCCTCGAGCTCGACGGGCGCCACGGCTGGCGGCTCGCCTCCGTCTACCAGCACGGCTACCGGCTGGAGAAGGCGGCGGGCTGAGGCTTCAGGACGCGCTCACCGAAAGCGCGATGGGCATCGGCCGCGGGCCGGGACGCGCCCCGTTCGCATAGCGGATGCGATAGGTGAGGTTGCGGCGCACGCGGCGCTCCGCGCTCGATCCGGGGGCGAAACGCACGATCGCCTGTCCCCCGACCACCTGCACCACCTGGCCCAGTCCCTCGATGTCCACGGCG